>DATFFJ010000169.1:0-6079 GCA_035250065.1 Aeromicrobium sp.
GGTTTCATCCTGAGTCCTCGACGGTGCCACTCGGCGCTGACATTCTTGGGGGCCGATTAGTCTTGACCCGTGCCAGAGACGCCAGAAATCGACATCAAGCCACGGAGTCGCGACGTCACCGACGGGCTGGAGAAGACCGCCGCCCGCGGGATGCTGCGGGCCGTAGGCATGGGTGACGACGACTGGGAGAAGTCCCAGATCGGAGTCGCGTCCAGCTGGAACGAGATCACGCCGTGCAACCTGTCGCTCGACCGGCTGGCCAAGGCGGTCAAGGAGGGCGTCCACGCCGCCGGCGGATTCCCGCTCGAGTTCGGGACGATCAGCGTCTCCGACGGCATCAGCATGGGGCACGAGGGCATGCACTTCTCCCTGGTCAGCCGAGAGATCATCGCCGATTCGGTGGAGACCGTCATGATGGCCGAGCGCCTCGACGGCTCGGTCCTGCTGGCTGGATGTGACAAGAGCCTGCCCGGCATGCTCATGGCCGCCGCCCGGCTCGACCTTGCCAGCGTCTTCCTCTACGCCGGCTCGATCATGCCCGGCAACGTCGACGGCAAGGACGTCACGATCATCGACGCCTTCGAGGCGGTCGGCGCCTGCATCAAGGGACTGATCACGCGCGAGGAAGTCGACAAGATCGAACGTGCCATCTGCCCGGGCGAGGGCGCGTGTGGAGGCATGTACACCGCCAACACCATGGCGTCGGCCGCCGAAGCGCTCGGCATGAGCCTGCCCGGCTCGGCCGCGCCGCCTGCTCCTGATGTTCGCCGCGACGACTTCGCCCGCAAGTCGGGTGAGGCCGTTGTCAACCTGCTCCGCAAGGGCATCACCGCCCGCGACATCATGACGTTGGAGGCGTTCGAGAACGCGATCACGGTCGTGATGGCGCTTGGTGGTTCGACGAATGCCGTCCTGCACCTGCTTGCCATCGCGCGCGAAGCCGGCGTTCCGCTGACTCTGGCCGACTTCAACCGGGTCGGCGACAAGGTGCCGCACCTCGGTGACCTCAAACCGTTTGGCCGCTACGTGATGAACGACGTCGACAAGGTCGGCGGCATCCCGGTCGTCATGAAGGCACTGCTCGACGCCGGCCTGATGCACGGCGACGTCATGACGGTGACCGGCAAGACGATGGCCGAGAACCTCGCCGACATCGACCTCGGCCTCGACGGCGACATCATCCGGCCGCTTGACGCGCCGATCCACAAGACCGGCGGCATCACCATCCTGCACGGCTCGCTGGCTCCCGAAGGTGCCGTCGTCAAGAGCGCTGGGTTCGACAACGACGTGTTCCGCGGCACGGCGCGTGTCTTTGACGGCGAGCGCGCCGCACTCGATGCACTTGAGGACGGCACGATCGTCGCCGGCGACGTCGTCGTCATCCGGTATGAGGGCCCCAAGGGCGGTCCTGGCATGCGCGAGATGCTCGCCATCACTGGTGCCATCAAGGGTGCGGGGCTGGGCAAGGACGTGTTGCTGGTCACCGACGGCCGATTCTCCGGCGGCACCACCGGCCTGTGTGTGGGCCACATCGCGCCCGAGGCCGTCGACGGCGGGCCGATCGCGTTCGTCAAGACCGGCGATCCGATCATCCTCGACGTCGCGAACCGGACGCTCGAGGTCGAGATCGACGACGCCGAACTCGAGGCGCGCAAGGTCGGTTGGGCCCCTCTGCCGCCGAAGTACACCTCCGGCGTGCTGGCCAAGTACCGGAAGCTGGTGTCCTCGGCAGCCGAAGGTGCTGTCACCGGCTGAACGCGACGCCTCGTGGCGCCGCCGTCGTCTCGGCGTGGTGAAACTTGAACTTTCGTGGGGGACCCGCGAAACTAACCGGGTGCACTCGCTGCTCGTAGTTCTCGCATGACGCGTTGATCCGCAGATCACGCGTCCCCCTCGCTTGCCTCCGGGCCGGGGGGATTTTTCATGTGAGACCCCGAACCACCAACCAGCACAGCCAACAGGGAGAATGACCGACCATGACGGAGTCACTAGCGAATCCGGTCGTCGCTGACGAGCCTGCGCAGATCACGGGTGCGCAGAGCCTCGTCCGCGCGCTCGAACACGCCGGCGTCGACGTCATCTTCGGCATTCCCGGCGGCGCGATTCTCCCGGCCTATGACCCGCTGTTCGATTCGTCGATCCGGCACATTCTCGTGCGGCACGAGCAAGGCGCCGGTCATGCCGCTCAGGGCTACGCGATGGTCACCGGACGAGTCGGTGTCTGCATGGCCACCTCTGGCCCCGGCGCGACGAACTTGGTGACCGCCATCGCGGACGCCCACATGGATTCGGTCCCGATCGTCGCGATCACCGGCCAAGTTCCCAGTGGCGCGATCGGCACGGATGCGTTCCAGGAAGCCGACATCCGCGGCATCACGATGCCGATCACCAAGCACAGCTATCTCGTCACGAACCCGGACGAGATCCCTCGTGTCATCGCCGAGGCGTTCCACATTGCGTCAACCGGACGTCCGGGCCCGGTCCTCGTCGACATCGCCAAGGACGCGATGCAGAAGATGACGACGTTCCAGTGGCCGCACGAGCTGGCGTTGCCGGGCTACCGCCCGACGACGCGCCCGCACGGCAAGCAGGTCCGGGAGGCCGCCAAGCTGATCGCCGAGGCCAAGCGCCCGGTCCTGTACGTGGGCGGTGGCGTCATCAAGGCCGAAGCGGCGTCGGAGCTGGCCGCGTTGGTCGCTTTGACCCGCATTCCGGTCGTCACGACGTTGATGGCGCGTGGCGCCTTCCCCGACTCGCACGAACTGCACCTGGGCATGCCGGGCATGCACGGGTCGGTCGCCGCGGTCGGGGCGCTGCAGAAGTCCGACCTGCTCATCACGTTGGGCGCCCGGTTCGACGACCGCGTCACCGGCCATCTGCCGTCGTTCGCGCCGGACGCCAAGGTCATCCACGCCGACATCGACCCCGCCGAGATCTCGAAGAACCGGCACGCGGATGTCCCGATCGTGGGCGACTGCAAAGAGGTCATTGCCGAGCTCGTGCTGATGCTGCACAAGCAGGCTGATGAAGACGGCCTCGTCGTCGAGTGCGATGCCTGGCGGGCGCAGATGCTCGCGCTGAAGGCGAAGTACCCGGTCGCCTATGACAAGCCGGAAGCCGGCCTGGCCCCGCAGAAGGTCATCGAGCGGATCAGTGACTTCTCCGGCCCGGAGGCGACCTACGTCGCCGGCGTCGGTCAGCACCAGATGTGGGCAGCGCACTACGTCGACTTCGAGCGTCCGCGCCAGTGGCTCAACTCCGGCGGCGCCGGAACGATGGGCTACTGCGTTCCGGCCGCCATGGGCGCCAAGGTCGGCACGCCGGACGCGGTCGTCTGGGCCATCGACGGCGACGGCTGCTTCCAGATGACGAACCAGGAGCTCGCGACCTGCGCGATCGAGGGCATCCCGATCAAGGTCGCCATCATCAACAACTCCTCGCTCGGCATGGTGCGTCAGTGGCAGACGCTCTTCTACGACAGCCGCTACTCCAACACCGACCTGAACACCGGCTCAGAGGAGATCGGCGCTCTGCGCATCCCGGACTTCGTGAAGCTTGCCGAGGCCATGGGCTGCGTCGGCTTGCGCTGTGAGACTGAGGCTGACCTGGACGCCACGATCGAAAAGGCCATGGCCATCAATGACCGTCCGGTCGTCGTCGACTTCGTGGTTGAGCGCGACGCCATGGTGTGGCCGATGGTCGCGGCCGGCACCAGCAATGACGACATCAAGGTTGCGCGCGATCTGGCGCCCGAATGGGACGAGGAGGTCCTGTGAGTCGACACGTCCTGAGCGTTCTTGTCGAGAACACCCCCGGTGCGCTCGCTCGCGTTTCCAGCCTGTTCATGCGGCGCGGCTTCAACATCGAGTCACTCGCGGTTGGCCCCACGGAGATCCCTGAGGTCTCCCGCATGACGATCGTCGTCAACCTCGACGAATTGCCCCTGGAGCAGGTGACCAAGCAGCTGAACAAGCTCGTCAACGTGCTCAAGATCGTCGAGCTCGACGACACCGCCGTGCAGCGTGAGCTGATGATGATCAAGGTCAAGATCGACGCCCAGACCCGCGGGCAGGTGCTGGAGACCGTGCAGCTGTTTCGCGCCAAGGTCGTTGACGTCGCCACCGATGCCATCACAATCGAGGCCACCGGCGACTCGGGCAAGCTCAATGCGATGCTGGCCGTCCTCGAGCCGTTCGGTATCCGCGAGATCGTCCAGTCTGGGCGCGTTGCCATCGGACGCGGCTCGCGCTCCATCACCGACCGTACGCTGCGCGCCGTTCCGGGCAGCTCGGTCGCCGTCTGACGCACCTCAAACCCGCACCAGCCCTCAACAAGGAGATTCCCCGTGGCTGAACTGTTCTATGACGACGACGCCGACCTGGCGCTGATCCAAGGCAAGCATGTGGCCGTCATCGGCTACGGCAGCCAGGGCCACGCGCACGCGCTCAACCTGCGTGACTCCGGTGTCGATGTGCGCGTCGGCCTCAAGGAAGGCTCGAAGAGCATCGCCAAGGCCGAGGCAGAGGGCCTGCGCGTCCTTCCGGTCGCCGAGGCGGTCGAGGAGGCCGACGTGATCGTCGTCCTCGCGCCCGACCAGTACCAGCGGATCATCTACGCCGAGTCGATCGAGCCGAACCTGGCCGAGGGCGACACCCTCGTGTTCGGCCACGGCTTCAACATCCGGTTCGGCTACATCAAGCCACCGGCCGGCGTCGACGTCATCATGGTCGCGCCCAAGGCTCCCGGTCACACGGTGCGCCGCGAGTTCGTCGCCGGCCGTGGCATCCCGGACATCATCGCCGTCGAGCAGGACGCTTCGGGGACGGCCTGGGACCTCGCCAAGTCGTATGCCAAGGCCATCGGTGGCACGCGCGCCGGGGTCATCAAGACGACCTTCGCCGAAGAGACCGAGACCGACTTGTTCGGCGAGCAGGCGGTGCTGTGCGGTGGCGTCTCACACCTCGTCCAGGCCGGTTTCGAGACGCTGACCGAGGCCGGCTATCAGCCGGAGATCGCGTACTTCGAATGCCTGCACGAGCTCAAGCTGATCGTCGACCTCATGTGGGAGGGCGGCATCGCCAAGCAGCGGTGGAGCATCTCCGACACGGCGGAGTACGGCGATTACGTATCGGGCCCGCGGCTGATCGACGCCGGCGTCAAGGACCGGATGAAGGGAATCCTGGCGGACATCCAGGACGGCAGCTTCGCCGCACGCTTCATCGCCGACCAGGACGCCGGTGCGCCGGAGTTTCTCGCGCTCCGCGAGAAGGAAGCCCAGCACTCCATCGAGGAGACCGGTCGCGAGCTCCGCGCCCACTTCTCCTGGAAGCAGCAGGATGCCGACTACGTGGAAGGCAGTGCCGCCCGCTAGCAGGATTCGTGGGTCGAGGAGAAAACGCAGCATCTCAGCCGCCCGCTAGGGCAGGAGCAGGGCTGAGTCGCCGAACTCATGCCATCGGTAGTGGGCGCGGACGGCGGCGTCGTACGCGGCTTGGGTGAGCTCGACTCCGGCCACAGCCTCGACCAGGAGCAGGTGTGACGCCTGCGGATCGTGCCATCCGGTGATGAGGCCGTTGACCAGCTGCGGCGGCTCATCCGCGGTGACGACTCGCTCGGTCCACCCGCTGGCCGGCACAGCCAGCCCGCGCTCGACCGATGATTCCAGCGCCCGCGTGACCGTCGTTCCGACGGCAACCACGCGTCCGCCCTCGGATCGCGTGGAGTTGACGACGGCGGCGGTCGTGGCCGGAACCTCGAACCACTCCGGCTGCGGTCCCTCGCCGGCCTCTTGTGAGGAGACGCCAGTGTGCAGGGTGATGGGTGCCATCCGAATGCCACGGGTCACGAGCCGAGTGACGACGTCGTGCGTGAACGGCCGGCCTGCCGACGGCATCTCAGCGCTGCCCGGACGCGCTGAGAAGACGCTCTGGTACGCCTCCAACGGATAGGCCCGATCGAGGTATCCGTACGCGATCGGCCGCCCTCGTCGGCGAAGGTGGCGATTCAGGTCACCTTGCACCATGGCGCGCCAGAGCCGATTGCCCTCGGCCGTGGGCGAGGAGTGCTCCCGCGGATACGG
>DATFFJ010000170.1:0-8325 GCA_035250065.1 Aeromicrobium sp.
TCCGGGATTCGAGGAATCGCAGCGCGGAGCACCCCACGGTTTCATCGCGGATCCGGACGTCCTCGACACCTGGGCGACCTCGTCCCTCACCCCGCAGATCGTCACCGGCTGGGAGCGCGACAACGACCTGTTCGAGCGGACTTACCCGATGGACCTGCGCCCCCAAGCACACGACATCATCCGCACTTGGTTGTTCAGCACCGTCGTCCGCGCCCATCTCGAGTTCGACGCCGTGCCCTGGAGCCACGCGGCCCTGTCCGGCTTCGTCGTCGACCCGGACCGCAAGAAGATGAGCAAGTCCAAGGGCAACGTGGTCGTCCCGGACGAGATCATCGACAAGTACGGGGCCGACGCGGTTCGCTGGCGGGCTGCGCTGGCCCGACCCGGTGCCGACTCCCCCTTCGACGAGACCCAGATGAAGGTCGGCCGCCGCCTGTCCATGAAGGTGCTCAATGCGTCGAAGTTCGTCCTGGCGACGCCAGAGCAGTACGGGCTCGGCGCCGATGCGTCCCTGCTCGATCCGGCGCTCGTCACCGAGCCGTTGGATCGCTCCCTGCTCGCCGGTCTCCGCGGCGTGATCCGGGAAGCGACCGACCACCTCGAGGCGTACGACTACTCGTCGGCGCTTGAGGTCACCGAGAAGTTCTTCTGGGGCTTTTGTGACGACTACCTCGAGATGGTGAAGGAACGAGGCAAGAGCGGGGATACCTCCGCACGTGCCACGTTCGTGCTCGCGTTGTCAGCTCAGCTCCGGCTACTCGCCCCGTTCCTGCCGTACGTCACCGAGGAGGTCTGGTCGTGGTGGCAGGAGGGCTCGATCCATCGCGCGTCATGGCCGACGACCGACGAGCTCGGCGCAGTCGACGGCGACCCGGCGATCCTGACGGCGGCTGCTCAGGTGCTGTCCGGCATCCGAGGCGCCAAGTCGAATGCCAAGGTCAGCCAGAAGACCGAGGTCTCGTCGGCCGTCGTCACCGGTGCGCAAGCGGTGTTGGAGGCCGCCCAGCAGGCCATGGGCGACCTGCGCGCTGCGGGCAACGTCATCGGAGAGCTCACCTTCTCCGATGACGATGGTGAGCTCGCGGTTGATGCCACGCTGGCTGAGTAGTCAGCGACCGCTGAGGCCGTAGTAGCCGGCTGCCTCGGCTGCTGCGATCTCGCGCTTGCGCCGCCGACGCCGCAGCGTTCCCGGCAGGGTCAGGATCATGGCCAGGAAGACGCCGGCGATGCCGCCGAGCGTGTTGGCGACGACGTCGCGCGGGTCCGGCACCCGGCCCGGAATGCTGCGCTGCGCCGTCTCGATGAAGGCCGTCATGAAGAACGGCAGGAACACCGCGATCCACCAGCGCTCGGAACCCACGAGCAACAGCAGGAAGACACCGATCGGGACGAACATCGCGATGTTGGCCAGGAACTCGACCCGGTAGATCGTCAGCGTCTCCAGGAATCCGCGTCGGTGCAGCGCATCGAGAATCCGGGCCACCAGGCCGACCGGAATGGGCGCCCGGGACTCCGGCGTCAGCGTCACCAAGCCGACGAACCCCATGTAGGTGAACGTCACCAGACTCAGGAACGGGTGCCGATGAAACATCCGATCAGGCTAACTGGCAGTGGCAACCGGCGTCAGGACGCCTTCTGCTCGACCTCGTCGGAGGTGAGCACGGTCGGGCCCTCCAGGCCCTCCACCGTCTTGGCCGACACGACGACCTTGGCGACGTCGTCGCGGCTCGGGATGTCGTACATCACCGGCTGGAGCACGTGCTCGATGATCGAGCGGAGGCCGCGGGCACCGGTGCCGCGGGCGAGCGCCAGGTCTGCCATCGCCTCACACGCGTCCGGCGTGAACTCGAGCTCAACGTCGTCGATCTCGAACAGCCGGACGAACTGCTTGGTCAGCGCGTTCTTGGGCGTGGTGAGGATGGCCACAAGGGCGTCCTTGTCGAGACTGTCGACGGCGGCGATGACCGGGAGGCGACCGATGAACTCGGGGATGAGGCCGAACTTCAGGAGGTCCTCGGGCAGGACTTGGGAGTACACCTTGTGCGGCTCGGACTTCTTCTTGGCCGAGTCGGTGCCAGCGATGTTGAAGCCGAGCCCCACCTTGCCGTTGCGCTGCTCGATGATCTCCTCGAGGCCGGCGAACGCGCCACCGACGATGAACAGCACGTTCGTGGTGTCGATCTGGATGAATTCCTGGTGCGGGTGCTTGCGGCCACCCTGCGGCGGAACCGACGCGGTCGTACCTTCGAGAATCTTGAGCAAGGCTTGCTGAACACCTTCACCAGATACGTCTCGGGTGATAGAGGGGTTCTCGCTCTTGCGCGAGATCTTGTCGACCTCGTCGATGTAGATGATGCCCGTCTCGGCCTTCTTGACGTCGTAGTCAGCGGCTTGGATGAGCTTGAGCAGGATGTTCTCGACGTCTTCGCCGACGTAACCGGCTTCGGTCAGGGCGGTGGCATCGGCGATGGCGAACGGCACATTGAGCATGCGGGCCAGCGTCTGTGCCAGGTAGGTCTTGCCACAGCCGGTCGGTCCGACCAGCAGGATGTTGGACTTGGCGAGCTCGACCGTCTCGTCCTTGGCCCGCGCCGGCGTGGCACCTTGGGCCTGCACCCGCTTGTAGTGGTTGTAGACGGCGACCGCGAGCGCCCGCTTGGCGTGGTCTTGGCCGATCACGTAGGCACTCAGGAAATCGAAGATCTCCTTGGGCTTGGGCAGCTCGCCCAGGCTGACTTCGGCGCCTTCAGCGAGCTCTTCCTCGATGATCTCGTTGCACAGGTCGATGCACTCATCGCAGATGTAGACACCGGGCCCGGCGATGAGCTTCTTGACCTGCTTCTGGCTCTTGCCGCAGAACGAGCACTTGAGCAGATCGGCGGTTTCACCAATACGTGCCACGATGTCGTTCCTTTCGGGGATCGGCCGATCCTTCACAGTACCTGCGAAGTGCGGCCATCGGGAGCGTCAGACGGGTTGCGTCTTCAGCGTGTCGAAGACCTGATCGATCAATCCGTACTCAACTGCCTGCTCAGCGGTCAGGATCTTGTCCCGGTCGACGTCCTTGCTGACCTCCTCCGGCGTCTTGCCGGTGGAGTCGGCGATCATCTGCTCCATCAGCGACCGCATCCGCAGGATCTCGTTGGCCTGGATCTCGAGATCGGAGATCTGGCCACCGGTGCCCTCGGTGTAGGGCTGGTGGATCAGAATGCGGCTGTTGGGCAACGCGTACCGCTTGCCCGACGCGCCGGCCGCCAGCAGCACCGCGGCTGCAGAGGCCGCCTGACCGAGGCAGACAGTCTGCACGTCGGGTTTGAGGTAGCGCATCGTGTCGTAGATGGCCGTCATCGCCGTGAACGACCCGCCCGGGCTGTTGATGTAGAGCTGGATGTCCCGGTCGGGATCCATCTGCTGCAGGCACAGCAGCTGCGCCATGACGGCGTTGGCGACGTCGTCGCTGATCGGCGTGCCGAGGAAGATGATGCGGTCTTCGAAGAGCTTCGCGTAAGGGTCGATCCGGCGGAACCCGTAGGAGGTCCGCTCTTCCCACTGCGGGATGTAATAAGACATCAGGCCTTGCCCTTCTTGACATCGCCCTGGTGGGTGATGACGTGGTCGATGAAGCCGTACTCCTTGGCCTCCGTCGGGTTGAACCAGCGGTCGCGATCGGAGTCGAGCTCGATCTGCTCGATGGACTGGCCGGTGTGCTTGGACTGCAGCTCGTTGAGCCGCTTCTTGAGCAGGATGCTCTGCTCGGCCTGGATCTTGATGTCGGCGGCAGACCCTCCGATGCCGCCGGACGGCTGGTGCATCATGATCCGCGAGTTGGGCAGCGCGTAACGCTTGCCGGGCGCGCCGGCCGCGAGCAAAAACTGCCCCATGGAGGCTGCGAGACCGAAGGAAACCGTGGCCACGTCGTTCGAGATGAACTGCATCGTGTCGTAGATGGCCAGGCCGGAGTCGACCGAGCCGCCGGGGCTGTTGATATAGAACATGATGTCCGCCTGCGGGTCCTCAGCGTTGAGCAGGAGAAGTTGCGCACAGAGAGCGTTGGCATTCTGGTCGCGCACCTCCGAGCCGAGGAACACGATGCGTTCCTTGAGCAGTCGCTGGTAGATGTGCCCGTCGAGGTCCTGGGGGCCGATGTCGGTGTTCACGTCCCCGACCCTAGACGGCCCGCGCACTGGAGACACGCGCGGACACGTCCTGTTCGCTGATGGCAGACGAAATCCTTGGGCTAACCTCCCCCACATGGATTGGGAGCCCCTGCGCTATCTCAGCTTTGCGGACGAGCGCGGACGCGCGTTCGTCGAGCTGCTGGCGCGCATCGGCGCGGAGGCCCCGACCACCGTCGTCGACTTGGGGTCGGGCCCGGGAACCTTCACCGCCCTGCTCGCCAAACGGTGGCCACACGCGCATGTCATCGGCGTCGACAGCAGCCCGACGATGGTCGAGTTCGCGGCGAAAGAGAGCCCCGGCGTCGACTTCGTGCTGTCCGATCTTCATCGGTGGGAGCCGACCGAACCCATCGACGTCCTCATCAGCAACTCGACGCTCCATTGGGTTCCTGGGCACCTCAGTCTCCTCCCCCACCTGGCCCGCTCGGTCGTGCCCGGCGGCTGGTTCGCCTTCCAGGTGCCCGGAAACTTCGGCGAACCCAGCCACACCATTCGTCACCAGCTCGAGGCGCTCCCGGAGTTCGCGCCGTACCTCGAATACGCGGCGAAGGGCGAGGCCCACGACGCCCGCACCTACCTGCGCGCCTTGACCGACCTCGGCTGCACCGTGGACGCGTGGGAAACGACGTACCTTCACGTGCTCCATGGCCGCGATCCGGTCTTCGAGTGGGTGGCCAGCACCAGCGCACGGCCGACACTCGATGCGCTTCCGGCCGAGGTTCGCGCCCGGTTCGAGGCGGAGCTCAAGGGCCGGCTCAGTGAGGCTTACCCGATGCACGAAGGCAGCGTCTTGATGCCGTTTCGACGCGTCTTCGTCGTCGCCCGCGTGCCCTACTGGGACGACTGATATAAGCCGCGGCCGTCAGCCAGCGGAGCCGGCCGGCAGCGCGGCCGATTCACGCGCGGTCAGCCACTGGACCAGCCAGTCCGCAATGCGCGGGTGGTTGAGCAGGGCGAAGTGGTGTGTGCTCGGCAGGTACTCCAGCCGAGCGCCGTCGACGACGGCGCCGGATCGTCCGATCCCGGCCGCCGACGAGAAGTGCACGAGCAGGTCGCCGAGGATGGTGCTGAACGGGTGCCGCTTGGTCGCTCCGAGCGTCGCGATGACGAAGTGATACTCGGCCTGCGGCAAGGGCGCCGCGGCGATGCGGTCGAGGCCCCAGAGCTGGGTGAGGTCCTGCCCCTCCCACTCTTCCTTCGTGATGTAGCCGTGGCGCAGGTCGAAGATCCCGCCGGAGCGGGCGTTGAGGATCGCCCCGAACGGTCGGGATTCGGGGAAGAAGTGCAGGACGCGCGAGCCCATGTGCGCGACCTTCTCCAACGCTGCGCCGGTGTGTGGCGTGCCGAGGCAGATCACGTCGCGCACGAGGTGCTGCCACGTCTGGCCCGACGCCGTCGCGTGGTTGGTGGCCGCCCGGACAACCAGGCCACCCATGGAGTGCCCAACCAGCGTGATCCGGGTGACGTCGGTCGGCCAGGACGCGACGAGCTGGCGGATCAGCCAATCCAGGTGCTTGCCGTTCTCGGATACCCGCAACCCGGTGTTGTAGCGAATGAACACCGGAGTGCCGTCGGTGTCGTCCTTGATGCGCTGCGCGTAGGTCGAGCCGGTCGACCGCTCACCCAGCGCCCACGACTCGTCGCTCTCGCACAGGCCGTGCAGGAACAGGACGACGTGGCTGGTGGCATCACGGAACGCTTCGCCGATCGGCCATGGCGAGACCGGGATGTCGCTGCCGTCCTTGCGGACGGCCATGATGATGGCCTGCGGGTCGTCGATCATCCGCAGCTCATCACCAATGAGCCCGTTGACGGCGGCCACGACGCCACGACCCATCCGTGAACTCTCGACCGGGCGGCCGATGCCGCGTTTCGCCAAGGCCCGGATGGAGCCGCTGGAGACGCGCAGGACGCCAGAGATCGCGCCATACAGGGACGTGATGACGGCGTCGTGGAACGACTCCGGAACGCGACCGCCGACCGCACGGGTCGTGCCGAAGACTCGCTTGCTGACTGCCTGATGGACGTCCCGAACGGTGCCGACGATCAGGCGTTCGCCGTAGTCGAGGGCGAGCGCGGCGACGTCAGTCGTCCGTGCGGGTTCCGTGGGCATGACGCTAGTCTGCCTGCCCGACGCCCGCCTGCGCACATCCGGACGGCGCGTCCTCCATCACGTTACGCAGGTTTTACTTGTCGGACGTGTCCGAACTCTCGTTCGGCTCTTCCTCGGCAGGCTCCTCGGCGGTGGCGAACGAGCCGTCGCCCTGAAGGGACGCGAGGTCGACCGCATGGCCATCGGCGTCGGTAACCTGCGCCGACTCGACCAGATTGGCGAGCGCCTTGGCCCGGATGATCTCGGCCATCAGCTCAGGGATGTGGTTGTGCTCCATGACGTGCTGGATGTACTCGTTCGGATCCTGACCGGACTGCTGGGCGCGACGGATGACATGCTCGGTGAGCTCCTGGTCCTCCAGGCCGATCTCGTTGGCGAGCGCGATCTCATCGAGGACGAACCCGGCAACGATCGACTGGCGCACCTGGCGCTCGATCTCAGCGTCGAACTCCTCGACCGTCTGCCCTTGCTCCTCGAGGTAGCCCTCCAGCGTCAGCCCGGCGAAAGCGAGCTGCTGCAGCGTCTGCTGGCGGCGCTCCTCGACCTCGGCCGCAACCAAGCCGTCGGGCAATGGTGCATCGATCTTGTCGACGATCTCGGTGAGGACGTTGTCGCGCGCCTCGGCCGCCTGCTCCATGCGCTTGGCCCGGGTGAGACGCTCACGCAGATCGGCCTTCAGGTCGTCCAGCGTTTCGAAGTCGCCGGTGGTCTGGGCGAAGTCGTCGTCGAGGTTCGGCAGCTGCCGCTCCTTGACGTCGGTCACCTTGACGGTGACGTCGACCTCGGTGCCCTTCAGCTCGCCGCCGACCAGCTCGGTGCCGAACGTGGCTGATTCACCGGCGGACAGACCGATGATGGCCTCATCGAGGCCGTCGAGCAGCGCGCCGCTGCCGATGGTGTACGGCAGGCCGTCGGCCTGCGCACCCTCAACCGGTTCGCCGGCCTTGTCAGCGGCCGACAGGTCGAGCGTGACCGCGTCACCCTCGGCCGCTGCACGCTCGACGTCGGTGAACGTCGCAAAGCGCTCCCGAAGGGCTTCCAGCTGCTCGTCGACGTCAGTGTCGCTGACCTCGGCGTTCTGCACCGTGATGCTGATCGACGCCGGGTCCGGGACCGTGATCGGCGGGCGCACGTCGAGCTCGGCGGTGATCTCAATCGGCTCGCCATCGGCGAACTTGGTCAGGTCGATCTCGGGCTGGCTCAACGGCCGCAGCTCGGCGTCCTGGACAGCCTCGCTGTACCAGGCCGGGAGGGCGTCATTGATGGCTTGGTCGAGCACCGCGCCGCGACCGACCCGCTGGTCGACGATCGCCGCCGGCACCTTGCCCTTGCGAAAGCCCGGCACCTGGATCTGACCGCCGATCGACTTGTAGGCCTTGTCGAGGCTCGGCTGGAAGTCCTCGAACGGAACCTCGATGGTCAACTTGACCCTGGTCGGGCTGAGGGTCTCGGTGCTGGTCTTCACGTGCGCGAACTCCTGGAACTTGGGCGACGCACAAGTATGTCAGGCCAGCACGCGGCGGCCGAAATCGAGTCGGGATGCCAGAGTCGGGATGACAGGATTTGAACCTGCGACCCTCCGCTCCCAAAGCGGATGCGCTACCAAGCTGCGCTACATCCCGTCGCCAGCCGACGAGTCTAGTGGACCGTGCGCGGGTTCCTCACGCGGCGGCTGGCGCCCGGAGGGCTCGGGCACACTGGGCATGTGAGGTGGCCGTCCGAGCAGCTTGCTCAGCGCATCGCAGCCGCGAGGCCACACTGCGGAAAGACAACGGTCGTCGCGATCGATGGCCCCAGTGGGGCTGGGAAGACGGACCTGGCCCGAGAACTGGATCCCCGGCTCGGCGCCCAGATACTTCACCTTGACCACATCTACCGCGGCTGGCACAGCCTGGCCGACGCTCCGCCGGTTGTCGTTCGGGATGTGTTGGAGCCGATCGCCAGCGGCCAAGCCGGTCGGACCCCGCGCTGGGAATGGGGTTCCGACGAGCCCGGCGAGGACATCGTCATCGAGCCAGGCGGCGTGCTGATCCT
>DATFFJ010000171.1:0-3083 GCA_035250065.1 Aeromicrobium sp.
GATCGATGCCTTGACCCGGTCGAGCGAGTCCGGCTGACACACGATGCGCGTATCGCCCGGTTTGGAGACGTCGAGCGCGGAAGCCAGCGTTCGGATCTGAGGCACCTCGCCGCCCGCGCAGGGATCGACCGTGCAGTCGGGCTTCGGGTCAGGCCAGTACGAGGGGCGTTCGACGTGCGCAGACGCGGGCGAGGCGGCCAGCGCCGACATCAAGCCCAGCAGCAGTCCGATGGCTCCGACGAACGCGCTGACGCGGCGCGGACGAGATGAGGCAAGACGGGGCGTTCCGCGCATGAAGAAAGTCCTTCGGGGGCCTGGCGATCGGGGCTCGATACATTGATGTATCGAAACAGTGTGTTGACCGGCGTACGATCTGTCAACGACTTTCGCAATCCTCGCGGATGTCTTGGTTTGCCAAGACTCACGCGCATCGAAGAGACTCCAGTGACCATGAGCAGCACTCCCAAACCCGTGACTCGTCGGCGCGCCCAGACACGCCAGCGGCTGGTGGAAGCTGCGCGCGAGGTCTTTGCCCGCGAGGGCTTCGGTCGCAGCACCGTCGAGCAGGTGTGCGAGGCTGCCGGGTTCACCCGCGGCGCCTTCTACTCCAACTTCACCAGCCTCGATGAGTTGTTCCTCGAGATGTGGGCGCAAGAGTCGGCATCACTGCTGGCCCGGCTGCAGGACGTGGCCGCCGGCGGAGCGCCGAAGGTCAAGGACGTGCGAGCCGCCGTGGAGCGGGTACTCGAGGCGCTTCCGGTCGACACCGACTGGTTCCAGATCACCTCGGAGTTCACGGCGCACGCGGTCCGCACGCCGGGGCTCGCTCAGGTCATGGCTGCGCGTGAGCAGGCCATCCAGGAGGCGCTCGCTCCGGTCTTCGACCTGCTCCTGGCCCAAGTCGGCCGGCGCGTGACGAACCGCGTCGCCTTGGGACGTTCCCTGGTCGCCGCCTATGACGGCACGCTCGCCCAATTGGCGGTGGAGCCCGCCAGCAAGGCTGTTCGGCGCCATCGGGTCGAACTGTTCACGCTCCTGGTCGAGCACTACTCCGAGCCGGTCCGCCCGCGTCGACGTTTCCTGCTGTAGAGACTCAGCTGACTCCCACCGGCGCCAGTTCCCAGGCCCCCGTTCCGGACAGTTCCAGCTTCTGGGTGTGGTGGACGTCGACGGTGCTGCGGTGGGCCACGCTGACCAGGATCGTCTCGGGCAGCTCGCTTCGGATGAGTTGGTACAGCGCGTACTCGAGTCCCTCATCGATCGCCGAGGTCGCCTCGTCGAGGAAGACGACCGCCGGCCGGATCAGCAAGACGCGGGCGAATGCGATCCGCTGCTGCTCACCCGGGGAGAGCACCTTGGACCAGTCTTCGGCGACGTCGAGCTGGTCGACGAGATGGGGCAGCGACACCTTTCGGAGAGTCTCCTTCAGGAGCTCGTCGTCGAGGTCGGCCGCCTGCGCCGGATAGGCGACCGCCGTGCGCAGGTCGCCCAGCGGCAAGTAGGGAATCTGGGACAGGAACAGCGTCTCGTTGCCGCTGGGTGCGTCCATGGACCCGTCGGCATAGGGCCAGATCTGCGCCAGCGTCCGTAGCAAGGTTGTCTTTCCGGTTCCGGACGCGCCCTTGACCACCAGCGCCTCGCCGGCGACGAGGCGCAGGTCCAGGTCGTCGATGAGGACGACACCATCGGGACGTCGGACATCGACATTGGTCAACTCAACTCCGCCCTCGACATCGGACTTTGCGATCTTGGGCAGGCTGCGCGAGTCCTCGTCCGCCTCCAAGAGGCCATGCAGACGGATCATCGACGCGCGATACTCGGCAAAGTCGTCATACGCCTCGCGGAAGAACGACAGCGAATCGTGGATTTCGCCGAACGCGCGCGCTGTCTGCTGGATGTCGCCGAAGGTGACCTGGCCCTGGAAGAACCGGGGCGCCTGGACGAGCCAGGGGAAGATGACCGCGACCTGATTCACCGACAGGTTCCAGCCGTCGAACTTCAGCGTCCGGAACACGATCCGCCAGTACGTGGCGATCACCTCGCGGAACCGGCGGATCAAGCCGACCCGCTCGACGTTCTCCCCGCGGTAGAAGGCGATGTTCTCAGCGCCGTCACGGACGCGGACCAGTGCGTAGCGGAAGTTGGCCGTGACCCGCTCATACAGGAAGTTGAGGCGAATGAGTGGCCGGCCGAGCCAGAACGCGACGACCGTCGCGATCAGCACATACATGAAGACAAGCCACATCATCGCCCGGGGGATTTCGAGCCCGAAGACGTTGAGCGGACCCGACAGGTCCCACAGCACCTTGGTGAACGAGACGACCGTGACGATCGAGCTGATTGCGCCAATGGCCAGGGTGCGTGAAGTCTGTACGAAATTCGTGACGTCGGCCTGGATGCGCTGGTCGGGGTTGTCGATCGTGTCGTCGATGAACCGGTTGCGGTAGTAGGCGTTGCCGGACAGCCAGTCGCTCGTCACATGGTCGGTGAGCCACAGTCGCCACCGGATGTCGAACGCCTGCCCGACGTAGAAGTCGACGAGCGACCGGATCACGTGAATGGTGGCGAGGATCCCGAACAAGACCAGCGAACTCCAGAAGGCCGATTGGGACGCGTCCAGCCGGGCGTCATCGCCGGTGGCCATCGCCTCGGCGCCAAACTGCAGCGAGTTGAAGAAGTCGTTGCTCCAGTACGAGAGCAGGACGTTCAAGCGGACCGAGGCCAGGGCCAGGAGCAGGACCGCTCCGATGAGCGCGAAGACCTTCGGGGCGTCCGGCCCACGGAAGTAGGCACCGCTCACCCGCCAGAACTCACGCCCCCACGTGGTACTCGCCAGCAGCAAGGCGATGATGGCGGTCGACACGACGAACGTGAGCGGAAACACCCACGACAGCCAGATCAGCGATTGGACGAGCTCATGGCCCCAGTCTCGCGAGGTATCCATGTCCGGGGAGCCTAGGGCAAGCCCGGCTGAGTGTGGGTAGCGTGGCGCCATGGGAAAACGTGATCTGACCGGCAAGGTCGTCGCCATCACCGGTGCCGGCAGCGGCATCGGGCGTGCGTTGGCACAGCTAGCCGCCTCG
>DATFFJ010000172.1:0-2929 GCA_035250065.1 Aeromicrobium sp.
ATCTTCCTCTGCTGCTGTCCGGTGAGGCGTCGGCGATTCGCCTCGCGTCGGTGCTCGGGCAGCACTCCTTCGCACAGCTGCTGACCAGTCCGCTGCGGCGTGCCCGCCAGACCGCCGCGCTCGCCGGCTTCGATGACGCCGTGCCTGACGAAGATCTGGCCGAGTGGGACTACGGCGAGTACGAAGGGGTTACCACGCCCGAGATCCGCGAGACAGTCCCTGGCTGGACGGTCTGGACGCATCCGTGCCCTGGCGGCGAGACAGCTGCTGACGTCGCCCGGCGGCTCGATCGGGTGGTCGATCGGTTGCTTGCCGTGGACGGCGACAGTCTCGTCTTTGGCCACGGACACGCACTGCGGGCGCTGGCAGCCCGCTGGGTGGGTGAGCCGGTTGCTTTCGGACGCTTCCTGCGGCTCGACACCGCCACCTACGGGACTCTTGGCCACGAGCGGGAGCAGCCGGTTGTGCTCGCCTGGAACGTCCCGGCCTGAGTCTTTCGCGATGAGTCACTACGCTGGCCGAGTGCGCATCGACCTCCACACCCACTCGAACCGGTCAGACGGCACCGACAGCCCGACCGAACTGGTCGAGAACGCCAAGGCTGCCGGGCTGGACATCGTTGCCCTGACCGACCATGACACGGCAGTCGGCTGGGACGAAGCCGAGGGAGCCGAGCGGCGGGTCGGGATCCAGCTGGTTCTGGGCATGGAGATCTCCACCGAGCTCGCCGGCCGCAGCGTGCACCTGCTCGCCTACGGGCTGGACCGCCAGCATGCCGGGCTCATCGAGGAACTGGAGAAGGTCATCGAGAGCCGCACCGGCCGCATCCCCAAGTTCATCGAGAAGTTCCGCCTCTTGGGCATCGACGTCACCGAGGACGAAATCCTCGCCAAGGTCGGCGATGCCGACGCAGTCGGCCGTCCGCACATCGCCGACGTCCTGGTCGACAAGGGCGTCGTCGCCACCCGGGACGAAGCGTTCGACTCGCTGCTGTCGCCCGGCGGCGGACTCTACGTGGGCCGTTACTCGATCGCGTTGCCGTCGGCCATCGAGCTGGTCAAGGCAGCCGGTGGCAAAGCCGTGCTGGCGCACCCGTGGTCGCGCGGCAGCCACAAAGTCCTCACGCCGGAGGTCATCGCCGGCCTGGTCGGGCACGGACTGGACGGGATCGAGGTGGACCACGCCGACCACGATGCCGACGATCGTGCGGCGTTGCGTCAGATTGTCAAGGAGAACGACCTGATCATGACCGGGTCCAGCGATTACCACGGGTCCGGGAAGTCATCGGACTTCCGTCTCGGCGCCAACACGACCGACCCGGCCGAGTTCGAGAAGCTGCTCGGCTAGTTCGCCAGGAGAAACGGCAACCAAGCGTCGGCGAGGCCCTGCGGGTTCTCCACGGCCGGTGAGTGGGCGGATTCGCCGATCACATGGATATCGACGCCGAGCCGCTGGGCCATCGCAGCTTGGGCGTCGTGCGGCCACGCATCGTCGTCCTCGCCACGGCCGACCCAGATCGGGAGCTGGAGGCGCCGGATGGCGGTGATCAGATCTGGTGCGCGCATGAGGTGCTCGGTCATTGCCTTGAGCGAGATGGCTGAGTTCGAGGTGAAGCGGCGCTCCAGGAAGGCGGCGATGTCAGGCAGCCGTGCCATGCCGTTCTCGCGGAACCGGTGAATCTCGACGAGTGGGACGTTGCCGAGCGCGTGGGCGAACTGGCTCAGGGGGCGCTCCGGTGACTCGCCCAGTGCTCCGGGTCCAGTGCACAGCAGGCTCAGGGTCCGCCACATAGGCGTGGTCTCGAGCGCCGCCGTCTGCGCGACGAGGCCGCCGAAGGAATGGCCGAGCAGATGCGTCGGTTCGGTCGAACATTCGCGGGCGATCGAGGCCGCATCGGCCGCGTAGCCGCTGAGCGAGTAGTCGTCGTCGTCCGCGCCGGGCGTCTCGAATTGACCGCGCTGGTCGTAGGAAGTGGCGTCAAAGCCGACGGATGCCAGCAGGGGGAGCAGAGGCGTGAAGTCCTCCTTGCTGCCCGTCCAGCCGGGGATCAGGAGGACGTGCGCAACCGGTTCGGGCACGCGGATGGCGTGCGTCGCGAAGGGGCCGCGGCTGGTTTCGATGGTGGCCGCCGTGACACCCTCGGGCAGCTCCAGCGACGTTGGTGTGCTCATCGGCCCCGCTGGGCCATCCGCGCGACCAGAGGCGCCGGCGCGTATCGGGCTACGAACGACAGGACCTTGTAGCGCAGCGACGGGATGGAGACGGCCTTGCCGCGTTCGAAGTCCTTGAGCGTGGCGCGCACCGTTGGGTCGGCCTTGAGCCACATCCACCGGGGAACACCGGAGACGTCCATGTTGCCGCGCTGGTGAAACTCGGTGCGGACGAAGCCCGGACACATGGCCGTGACGGTGACTCCGGATTTCGCGTAGTGCCAGTTCGCCCAGCGCGAGATGTTGACCAGCCATGCCTTGTGCGCCGAGTAGACGCCGCGGGGCGTGAAGGCCGCAACGCTGGCGACGTTGATGATCCCGCCGTGCCCACGCCCGGTCATGACCTTGATGGCGGCGTCCATCAGGTGCATCGGCGCCCGGACGAGGAGGTCGAGCTGCCGGTCCTCGTCGGTCACGTCCGTCGTCCCGAACCAGCCGGCCAGCGACGAGCCGGCGTTGTTGACGACGAGGTCCACCGGGCTGGACGTGTCCGTGACGCGATTGACGGCACGTTCCAGGCCGTCCTCAGTGGTCAGGTCGGCGCCGATGACGTCGACCTCGACTCCGTGCCTGGCTCGCAGGTCCGCGGCGACGGATTCGAGGCGCTCGACGTCCCGCGCCACCAGTGCGAGGTTCCATCCACGACCCGCGAGCTCGCGCGCAAACGCGTTGCCGATGCCCGCGGTGGCGCCGGTGATGAGTGCGCGTCGTGCCATGGA
>DATFFJ010000173.1:0-2583 GCA_035250065.1 Aeromicrobium sp.
CGATGGTGGTCGGGCAGGGTGTCGTGGAAGCCGTCGCAGACACGGCGTGGCCGATGTGGAGCATGCTCCTTTTTGTCGCGACGACACTCTCGGCCGCCGGTTATCTGACTGGCGCATTCATCGATCAGCTTGAGCGCGCACGCAATGCTGAGCGTCAGACCGGGGCCGAGCTCGCTGACCTGAACGCCAATCTTGAGGCGAAGGTCGCCGAGCAGGTGGGGGAGATGGAGCGGCTGGGTCGCCTGCGACGCTTCCTGTCGGCGCCGGTGGCCGAGGCGGTGCTGACATCGAGTGACGAGACGCGGTTGGCCCCGCATCGGCGCGAGATCGCCGTGCTCTTCTGTGACTTACGCGGGTTCACGGCGTTCACGAAGCAGGTCGAACCCGAAGAGGTGATCGAGGTGCTCGACGCCTACTACGCGGCCGCTGGCGCGCAGATCACCAAGTTCCGGGCGACCCTGGGTTCCTTTGAGGGTGACGGACTCATGGCGTATCTGAACGATCCGGTGCCCTGTGACGACCCGGCCGAGCGGGTGGTCGAGATGGGACTGGCCATCGCGGAGGCCATCGACGACTTGACCCCAGCCTGGGATCGGCGCGGGTACGACCTCAGTTACGGCATCGGCATGGCGCTGGGTCACGCGACGTTGGGCATCGTCGGCTACGACGGCCGCAACGACTACACGGCACTCGGCACGGTCGTGAACCTGGCCGCGCGACTGTGTTCGGCGGCCGGCCCACGCGAACTGATTGTTGACCAGCGGGTGATGCTGCAGACCGAGGGTTCGACTCACTTCACGGCCCGTGCGCCAGTCGCCTTGAAGGGCTTGGGCGACTCTGTGCCGAACTACCTCGTGGACCGGACCTCATGAGGGCTGAGACCCGCCTGGGCGTGCGTCAGCTCGAGCCGGCGGACATGCGCCGCGTTTCGTGGATCGCGGGCCTGACCTTCCTGGTCTACGCCTTGGGTAATGGCCTGGTCGGCCAGTTTGCGCGCGATGCCATCGTCCGTCCCGATCTCCCCACGTGGTTCGGCCTGGACCTCCACTCGTGGATCGGGGTGGTGACTACCGCGCTCGCGCTCACCTTCTGCATCGGGGGTGTGGCGTCGGATGCGTCCTTGTCGCGCCTCTTCGCGCCTTTCGCCCTTGTCGGGTTCACCTACGGCACCGTTGCGCTGCCGATTGTCATGTGGATGGACTACTACCCGACCTCCGGCTTCCTCGCAATCGGATACGCGGTCATCGGCGTCATGGCGTTCTACCTGCTTGCGCGATGGGCTGCGGCGTTGTTCGCGGCGGTCGTTGTCGTAGGCCAATGGTGGCTGGAAACCGTGTCCGAAACGCCATGGCCGACGTGGATGGTTCCCACGTTCGTGGCGCTGTTGATGGTGGCTGCGGGGTACTTCATCGGACGTCTCATGCAGCAGCTGGCTGACCTCAATGCCAACCTCGAGGCAAAGGTGGCCGAACAGGTCGGGGAGATCGAACGGTTCGGCCGATTGCGGCGGTTCCTGTCGGCCCCGGTGGCCGAGGCCGTGCTGACTGCGAGCGATGAGTCGCCGCTGGCTCCGCACCGCCGGGAGATCGCGGTGCTCTTCTGTGACCTCCGCGGATTCACCGCCTTCACGAAACAGGTGGAGCCGGAGGAGGTCATGGAGGTTCTCGACGCCTACTACGCGGCGGCAGGAGAACAGATCACCAGCTTTCACGCGACTCTTGGATCGTTCGAGGGCGACGGGCTGATGGCGTACCTGAATGACCCGGTGCCATGCGACGAGCCGGCCAGGCGCGTGGTGGAAATGGGGATCGCGATCGCGGATGCCATCGACGCGCTCGAGCCGGGCTGGCGGCGCCGCGGCTATGACCTCAGCTACGGAATCGGTATGGCGCTCGGGCACGCGACGCTGGGGATCGTCGGCTACGACGGTCGCAGCGATTACACGGCCCTGGGCACGGTGGTGAACCTCGCCGCTCGATTGTGCGGAGATGCGGGGCCGCGCGAGCTCCTGGTCGACCACCGGGTCTTCCTCCGCACCGAGGAGGAGTTCCGATTCACCGGACGTGATCCTGTGGCCCTGAAGGGGTTTGGCGAGCCGGTGCCGACCTACCTCGTCGACCGGTCCTGACGTGGATTCGGGATGATGTCTCGGTGACCAAGACGAACCCGGGCAACTTCTTCGAGGACTTCACCCTCGGCCAGGTGATCCAGCACGCGACGCCGCGCACCGTCACCGAGGGTGATCGCGCGGTGTACGGCTCGCTGTATCCGACGCGGTTCGCGGTGCCGTCCTCTGCCGCGTTTGCAGCATCCGTGGGTCTGGACCCGCACCCGGTCGAGGAGCTCATCGCGTTCCACATCGCCTTCGGCAAGACCGTCCCCGACGTCTCGCTCAACGCCGTCGCCAACCTGGGATACGCCGAGCTTCGCTTCCACCAACCGGTCGTGCCCGGCGACACGTTGTCGACGTCGTCGCCGCCGGCGGGCCGCACCGGCTCGACGACTACGAGCTCGGGGAGCGGATCGACCACGTCGACGGCGTGACCCTCACCGACGCCGAGCACATGATGGCGACGCGGCTGT
>DATFFJ010000174.1:0-7459 GCA_035250065.1 Aeromicrobium sp.
CGGAGATCGAGACCTTGTGGTGCGCCTCGTAGCGCTCCTTGAGCCCGCGAAGGATCGCGATGGTGTCCTCGGCGCTCGGCTCGCCCACGAACACCTGCTGGAAGCGGCGCTCGAGAGCGGGGTCCTTCTCGATGCGCTCGCGGTACTCGTCCAGCGTCGTCGCGCCGATCATGCGCAGCTCACCGCGCGCCAACATGGGCTTGAGCATGTTGCCGGCGTCCATGGCGCTGTCGCCGCCGGCACCAGCGCCGACGACGGTGTGGAGCTCGTCGATGAAGGTGATGATCTGGCCCTCGGAGGCCTTGATCTCGTTGAGCACGGCCTTCAGCCGCTCCTCGAACTCACCACGGTACTTCGCTCCGGCGACCATGCCGCCCAGGTCCAGCGAGATGAGTCGGCGGCCCTTCAGGGACTCGGGCACGTCGCCGGCGACGATGCGCTGCGCGAGGCCCTCGACGACCGCGGTCTTGCCCACGCCGGGCTCGCCGATGAGGACCGGGTTGTTCTTCGTGCGGCGGCTCAGAACCTGCACGACGCGTCGGATCTCGCTGTCACGGCCGATGACCGGATCGAGCTTGCCCTCGCGGGCAATGGCGGTCAGGTCGATGCCGTACTTCTCCAATGCCTGGTACGTGTCCTCGGCGTCCTGGCTGGTGACGCGGGCGTTGCCGCGGACCGCGGTGAACGCGGCCTGCAGCGCATCGGGAGTCGCGCCGGCAGACGCCAGCAGTTTGCCCGCCGGCGAGTCGACCGTGGCGACGCCGACGACCAGGTGCTCGCTCGACACGAACTCGTCACCCAATTGCGCGGCCAGGTCCTGGGCTCGCTGCAGAACTTCGTGCGAGGCGCGCGACAACCCGGGATTGGCCACCGACGCCCCGCTCGCCGAAGGCAACGCGCGCAGTTCATCCTCGACTGCCGCGGCGAGGCCCGGCGCGTCCACGCCGGCGGCAGCCAGAAGCGGCCCAGTCGTCCCGCCGGCTTGGCCGAGTAGAGCGTCAAGCAGATGGATCGGCTCGACGGCCGGATTTCCGGCGGCGGCCGCAGTCTGCACCGCGGCGGCCAGCGCCTGCTGGCTGCGAGTCGTGAACGTCGAAAGATCGAGCGCCATGGGTGTGAGTTCTCCTGAGGCTGAAGGTAACGGTCACCGATATCAACGGACGCAGAGTTGAGCGTATTCCACTCAACTTTGCAGTATTTTCCGCGGAACTCTAGAGGCTTTGGTCCGTGCGCTTCGAGGCCCAACGGCGGGACTACTTGGCGATGCGCACGCGGATGTAACAGGGCCCGTTCGGCGACGTTGTCTGGACGCGCGAGGCCTTCCAGGGCGCTGACTCGCCGGCCTTCAGGTTCTTGACGGTCACGACCTGGGCCACCCCGGCTCGGCCGTCGGCCGGCCCGATGTAGATGTTGACGTCAAACGTGCGAGTCTGCTTGGTCGTGTTCTTGACCTCGCCAAAAGCCACCCACACACCTTCGCCGCTGGTTCCTTGCACGCAGTGCGCCTCAGTGAGGGCGTCGGTCATCACAGTGCCGGGGCCGATCGTCGGCACGACTGGACCGGGCGAAGTTGTGGTCTCCGGTGTGACCTTGGGGATGCCGTTGCATCCACTCAGGGCCAGCATCGGGACAGCCAACAGCGCAACCAGAACCCGACCCATGCGCATGTGCCCATCCTGCCCCGCGACCCATCGGTGATTGAGGTGGACGCGCGGCAGCGCGGCCCTCGAAATCACCGCTTCGGGCGCCGCCAGACCACGACCTGGGAGTCGCCCAGCCGGGCCGGCAGGTTGCGTACCGATCCCATGGCGAGATGGGCCGCATCGAGTTCGGACTTCAGCTCGACGACCTTGCGCTTGAGCGCGTCGACCTGATTCTCGAGTTCGATGACTCGGCGAACGCCCTCGAGGCCGAGCCCCTCGGCCGTCAGCTTGGCCACTTGGCGAAGCAGTTCGATGTCGCGCAAGGAATAGCGTCGACCGCCGCCCTCGGTGCGGCCGGCCTGGACGATGCCCAGCCGGTCGTACGTCCGCAACGTCTGCGGATGCAATCCCGACAGCTCCGCAGCCACGCTGATGACGAAGACCCGGGCATCCGGTTCGGGACCTGTGAACGCTGTCGTCATCGCTTCGCCTCCTCGAACAGTTTCGCCCGGGGATCCGCCCCATCGCGCGCGGCGCGCAGGGCTTCGACCGCCGCCTTGGCGTCGCCGTCCAGTTCTTTGGGCACCTGGACGTCGACCGTGACCAGGAGATCGCCGCGGCCGCCACCCTTGGCCGGAGCGCCCTTGCCGCGCGCCCGCAGCGTCCGACCACTCGGGGTCCCAGCCGGGATGCGGATCTTCACCGGCGGGCCGTCGAGCGTGGGCACCTGGATCTCGGCACCGAGGGCAGCCTCGTCGAAGGCCACCGGCACCGTGACCGTCAGGTGCTCGCCCTTGCGGCCGAACACGGGGTGCTTGGAGACGTGGACGACGAGGTACAGGTCGCCATCCGGTGCGCCTCCATCACCGCGTCCACCCTTGCCCTTGAGCCGGATGCGCTGGCCATCCTTGACGCCTGCGGGCACCCGGACCTGCAGCGTCCGGCTGGAGGGGGCGCGGCCGGATCCGTGGCAGGTTGGGCACGGATGCTCGACGAGCATGCCGCGGCCGCGGCATTTGTCACACGGCTCAGTCATCGCGAAGACCCCGCCGGACGTCCCGGTGACCATGCCGGAGCCTTGGCACTTGTCGCACACCTTGGGGACGGTGCCCGGCTTTGCGCCCGTGCCATGACAGGTCGTGCAGGCCTCGTCGCTGGTCATGCGCAGGGGCAGCGTGGCACCCTCGATCGCCTGCTGAAACGTGATGCTCGCTTCGGTCTCGATGTCGTCGCCGCGCCGGCCCTGAGGCTGGCGTCGGCCGCCTCGTCCGCGGCCACCGAAGATGCCACCGAGCAGGTCGCCCAGGTCGAAGTCGCCGCCGCCATAGGTGGCGCCACCGCTGAAACCGCCGGGCTGGAAGCCCCCGCCGAATCCGGCACCGCCCATCCGCGAGCCGAACTGGCTGAACAGCGTCCGCTGCTCGTCGTACTCCTTGCGCTTCTTGTCATTGGAGAGCACCGAGTAGGCCTCGGAGACGTCCTTGAAGCGCTCCTCGGCCGTCTTGTTGCCCGGGTTGGAGTCGGGATGATTCTCGCGGGCGAGCTTGCGATAGGCCTTCTTGATGTCAGCCTGCGACGCGTTCTTGGAGACGCCGAGGATCTTGTAGAAGTCCTTCTCAGCCCAGTCGGAGTTCATCTCAACCCCCTTTCGTGGTGCTACTCGTCAGATTCAGTCTGCTGGTCGGCGTCGGCGGCGGCCGAGGCTTCGGGCACGTCACGGTCCGCCGAAACCGACGGAGCTGGGTCAACGACACCCACCTGCGCATGCCGAATGACGTCATCGCCGACCCGGTAGCCGGTACGCACCACGGAGTCGATGGTCGTCACGTCGACCTCGCTCGACTCACCGGCGTGGAAGAGGGCCTCGTGCAGCTTCGGGTCGAAGGCCTCACCGGGAGCGCCGAAGGATTCCAACCTGTGCGCCTTCACCGCCTGGTGGAGCGCATCGGCCACCGCCTTGAAGCCACCCTCAAGCTCCCCATGCTGCTCGGCCCGCCCGAGGTCGTCGAGCACCGTCAGCAGCGAGCGGAGAACGGACGCTTCGCCCGCAGTGCGCGCGAGCGCACGATCGCGCTCGACCCGCTTGCGGTAGTTGACGTACTCGGCCTGGAGCCGCTGGAGGTCAGCCGTGCGCTCGGCCAGCTGCTGCTCGACGCTTGGCTCTTCAGGCTCGGCCACGTCGGACGCAACCACCGATTCCTCGGAAGCTGCGTCCTCTGCGGCTTCAGGTGCGTCTCGTTCCTCAGGCATTCTTGTCACTGGCGTCGTCATCGACAATCTCGGCGTCAACCACGTCGTCGTCGCCGTCCTCGGCACCGCCGGCGGACGGACCAGCGTCACCAGCAGATGCGCCTTCGGCGGCCGCGGCCTCAGCGGCGGCCGCTTCGTAGAGCGCCTGGCCCATCTTCTGGCTGGTCTCGCCAAGCTTGACCGCGGCGGCTTGGATGGCGTCGGTGTCTTCGCCCTTGAGCGCCTCGTTGAGGGCATCGACGTCCGCCTGGACCTCGGCCTTCACGTCGTCGCCGATCTTGTCGCCGTTCTCGGCCAGGAAGCGCTCGGTGCTGTGCGCGAGCGTCTCGGCATGGTTGCGGGTCTCGACGGTCTCACGACGCTTGCGATCTTCCTCGGCGTACTGCTCGGCGTCCTTGACCATGCGGTCGATGTCTTCCTTGCTGAGCGCCGAGCCGCCGGTGATCGTCATCGACTGCTCCTTGCCGGTGCCTCGGTCCTTGGCCGAGACGTTGACAATGCCGTTGGCGTCGATGTCAAAGGTGACCTCGATCTGCGGCACACCCCGTGGCGCCGGCGGCAGACCGGTGAGCTCGAAGGTGGCCAGCAGCTGGTTGCCGGCGGCCATCTCGCGCTCGCCCTGGTACACCTGGATCGCGACGGACGGCTGGTTGTCGTCGGCTGTCGTGAACACCTCGGACCGCTTGGTCGGGATCGTCGTGTTGCGCTCGATCAGCTTGGTCATGATGCCGCCCTTGGTCTCGATGCCGAGGCTCAGCGGGGTGACATCGAGCAGCAGGACGTCCTTGACTTCGCCCTTGAGGACACCGGCCTGCAACGCGGCGCCGACGGCAACCACTTCATCGGGGTTGACGCCCTTGTTGGGCTCCTTGCCGCCGGTCAGCTGGCGGACCAGCTCAACAACCGCCGGCATGCGGGTGGAGCCACCCACCAGGACCACGTGGTCGATGTCACCGACCTTGATGCCGGCGTCCTTGATCACATTGTGGAAGGGCGCCTTGGTCCGATCGAGCAGGTCTGTCGTGATCTTCTCGAACTCCGAGCGGCTCAGCGTCTCGTCGAGGAACACCGGGTTCTTCTCGGCGTCCACCGTGATGTACGGCAGGTTGATCGACGTCGAGGAGCTCGACGACAGCTCGATCTTGGCGCGTTCGGCGGCCTCGCGCACACGCGGCATCGCCATCTTGTCCTTGGTCAGATCGAGGCCGGTGTTCGCCTTGAACCGGGACACGAGCCACTCGACGATCTTCTCGTCCCAGTCGTCGCCACCGAGGTGGTTGTCACCGCTGGTGGCCTTGACCTCGATGACACCTTCGCCGATCTCAAGCAGGGACACGTCAAAGGTGCCGCCACCCAGGTCGAACACCAGGATGGTCTGGTCTTCGCCCTTGTCCAGGCCGTACGCGAGCGCAGCCGCGGTGGGCTCGTTGATGATGCGCAGCACGTTCAGGCCGGCGATCTCACCGGCTTCCTTGGTCGCCTGACGCTGGTGGTCGTTGAAGTATGCCGGCACCGTGATGACGGCGTCGGTCACGGTCTCACCGAGGTAGGACTCGGCGTCGCGCTTGAGCTTCTGCAACACGAACGCGCTGATCTGCTGGGCGTTGAATTTCTTGTCGTCGACGGAGATGCTCCAGTCGGTGCCCATATGGCGCTTGACCGAGCGGACGGTCCGCTCGACGTTGGTCACGCCCTGGCGCTTCGCGACTTCGCCGGCGAGGACCTCGCCATCTTTGGCGAATGCGACGACCGACGGGGTGGTGCGAGCACCCTCGGCGTTGGCGATGACGGTGGGTTCGCCACCTTCAAGAACGGCCACGACGGAGTTGGTCGTGCCGAGGTCGATTCCGACGGCGCGTGCCATGCGGGTTCCTCCTGTGTAGAACGGGGCTCAAAGAACTTGAGTCTGAAGTTAGCAACTTTCGCCCGTTCTCCAAAATTCCGCCCTCAGCGGCCCAACTTTGGGCCAACTCAGCGGCGGCGGAGCCTGATGCGCTGGCCGTAGATGTCCAGCGCGTGCGGCAGAGGACGTCCCGGCTCGATCCCGGCATCACTCAACGGCGTGCGCATCGCGAGCAGCTTGGCCATGAACGCCTGCCCAAGGAAAACCGACAGGCCGGCCCCAGGACACCCCTGCGGACCATGGCTGAAGAAGTTGAACAGCCAGCTGTCGCCGGCATCGCCCGAAGCCCACTCGCCCGGTGCGAACCGGTGGGCGTAGCTGATGCGTGCCTTGTTTCGATGGTTGAAGGCGTTGTCGATCAGCACCTGGGTGTTCGCCCTGAGCACCTGACCCCCCGGGAACTCGACGTCCCGCGTTGCCACCCGGCCGAAGAGTGGCGTCGTCGGCCACAGCCGCATCGTGTCGAGGATGCAGCCACCGAGGAAATCGAGCCCAGCCAGGTCGTCGGCGCTGTTCAGGTCGACGTCGGCCAGCTCGACGCGCACCTCCTGCAGGGGCTCCGGATGGGTGGCCAACACCATCAGAGTGCGGAACAGGTTGGCGGGGAGCGTATCTCCCATGGCGAACAGCCAGTGGACGGCTTGCCCGGCCGGATGGGTGGCACCGTCGTGAGGTGCATCAGCGAACCGGCCGACGAGGCTGTCAGCGTCTGGATGGTCGATGTACGCCTGGATGCGCGCGAGGAACTCGTCGTAGCCTGCGGCGGGCTTGCCCGGGGTCTTGTTCCCGGCCGCCATGAGGTCGCCGAGCAGGTCGGTGATCCGTACGTCGTCGGCCGCCTCGTCGCCGAACACCACCCGGCGGGTGATCCGCTGGAAAGCCAGGTTGAGGTCGGTGAAGTCGAATGTTTCTCGCCGGGCGATGGCTTTGGCGCCATCGTCGACCACCCGGACGAAGGTCGGCGCCAGCGGATGCAGTGGTTTGCCGGTCGCCAACACCTGCTCAGCGAAGGCCCGACGATTCCGCCACACGTCGCCGCGGGACAACGTCAAGGCGTCCGGCTGGAAGGCAGACATCCCCTTGCGCTTAGCCTCGGGATCGGACGCGAACGGATCGGGCGACTGGCTCAGCACGAATTCAATGTCGGCCGGATCGTGCAGCAAGAGAGCCTGATCCGCGCCAACCCGGACGTAGAACGGGCCGGGGCCATAGCGCTTGACCATGCTCTCGACGAGCAGGTGACCCATCGCGTCCACCTTCGCCGCCGACGCGGCGGTGGCCACGATCGGACGCTTCTTGAACAGCCCCTGGACGACGTTCGGCAGGCCGACCTGGGCGGTGAACCGGACGCCGTCAACGACGCTGGCATGCCGGAAGTCGGGCTCCGCCTTCGCCATCACGTCGTCACCACGGCAGGTAGGCCGCGACCGAGTCGGCGGCCCGCTGGATGACCGGCTTCTTGCCCGGTGCGGGTGCCCCCAACTCCGGCCACGGCGCGAACACCCGCTCGACGTCGCCGAGCACCGGCTCGAGTTCGGGGTAATGCCGAAGCAGCACGTCCTTCATGGTCGTGTGGTTGACCCAGTCGAAGCCCACCTGCGTGTAGACGTCCGGCCGGAAATCGGTGGTGAAGAACCGATCACTCTTGAGCCGCCGGGAGGCC
>DATFFJ010000175.1:0-6302 GCA_035250065.1 Aeromicrobium sp.
CTGTCGAGCGTGTCGCCGTCAAGGGTCCCCATCAGTGACGCAGCGTGCGCGCGGACAGTATTGACGTCGCCGCGGGCGACCGGGCCGGTGAGTGCAGCGTCGCCGTAAGCCAGCGTGTTGTCGAGAGCAGCGGTCAGCAGCGGACGCAGGACGGCAGACGGATCGCTGACGCCGGCGTCCCGGAGGATCTCCATGGCTTGCGCGACCAACGTGGTCAAGTGGTTGGCGCCGTGTGCCAACCCTGCGTGGTAGGCGATCCGATTCGCTTCGTCGATCCACTCGGCGGTGCCACCGAGCTCGGCGACGAGCGACTCTGCCAGCGCGTGATCGGCGGTGTACGCGGTCAGCCCGAACGCACACGTGCGCTCCAGGTCGACTTCGGTTCCGGTGAAGGTCATAGCCGGGTGGAACGCGATCGTGCGCGCACCGGCACCGGCAAACGGAACCAGCACGGCGAGTCCGTGACGGCCGCTGGTGTGGAGGATCACTTGGTCGACGTGTGCGTAAGGCGCCAGTTCCTCAGCCACACCGGCGAGCGCATCGTCCGGCACCGCCAGGACGACGATGTCGGCACGGCGCACGACCTCCTCCGGCGTCACGATCTCGACGCCCGGGAGCAAGGTCTGAATGCGCAGTTGTGAGGCCGCGGAACGCCCGCTGACCCCCACGACCTCGTGCCCAGCCGCCCGAAACTTCGCAGCGAGTGCGGCACCGACGCGACCGGCCCCGACCACGCCGACTGTTGCGGCAGGGCAGGGCAGAGACTCGTGCACGGGAACACCCGTCATGTGCTTGCCTTTCGTTCCAGTCCCGCGAGGGGTACCAGACGTTTGCGCATCCAGTGTACGTCTGTGCAGGTCAGAGTGGAAGACGGATCCCCGTGGCCACGGTCACATCGGAGAAACCCATCTAGGGTGGCGAGCATGGCGTACGTGGGCTGGCGCGAAGCCTGGCACGAGGCCCTCTACGGCCCCGACGGGTTCTTCCTGACCGACCGGCCGGCGCAGCACTTTCGCACGGCGGTCACCGCTTCGGACGTCTTCGCCGAGGCGATCGCTCGGCTGGCCCGGGAGGAAGGGCTGACGACTGTCGTCGATCTCGGTGCCGGTGGAGGCGAACTGCTCACTCGACTCAGCCGGATCGACGCCGGGCTGACGCTCGTCGGCGTCGACCTGGCCGCGCGCCCTGCGTCCTTGCCGACGGGCATCGACTGGTACCACGACCTGCCGGCGGAGTTCGAGGGACTGCTCGTGGCGCACGAATGGCTCGACAACGTGCCCTGTGACGTCGTGGAGCTGGATGACGACGGCGTCACGCGGCTCGTGAAGGTCGATCCGGAGACCGGCGACGAACGCCTGGGCGACCCGATCGAGTCGGCATGGCTGGACGCCTGGTGGCCGTTGGAGGACCCCGGCGCGCGGGCCGAGATCGGAGAGCCTCGGGACGAGGCTTGGGCCGAGGCGGTCGAGGCGGTCACCGGGCTCGCGGTCGCCATCGACTACGGCCACCTCATCGACGCCCGCCCGCCCTACGGCTCACTCGCGTCCTACCGCGAGGGGCAGGAGGTGGACATCCGGCCGGACGGTTCACGCGACGTCACCGCACACGTCGCCGTCGACGCGGTGTGTGACCGAGTCGGCGGATGCCTGGAGCGTCAACGCGATGCCCTGTCCCGGCTCGGCGTGGACGGCGCCCGTCCCCCGTTGGAGATGGCGACCTCCGACCCGCCGGCCTATGTCGATGCGTTGGCCCGTGCATCCGAGGCAGCCGAGCTGCGCGCGCGTGGCGGATGGGGCGACTTCTGGTGGGTCGTGCGCGACACCCGCGTGCCAGACTGACGCCCATGACACGCGAGATGGTCGCTGCACTCGGCAGCGGTTTCGCGACCACCGACATGGTGCTCAACATCGGGCCCCAGCATCCGGCCACGCACGGTGTCCTCCGGCTGCGACTGACCTTGGACGGCGAGCGCATCGTCCATTGCGAGCCGATCATCGGCTACATGCATCGCGGCGTCGAGAAGCTCTTCGAGGTGCGCGACTATCGGCAGATCATCATGCTGGCGAACCGGCACGACTGGCTCAGCGCCTTCAGCTCCGAGCTCGGCGTGGCCTTGGCAGTCGAGAACATGCTCGGGATCGAGGTGCCGGAGCGGGCGACGTGGATCCGCACCCTGCTGGCCGAACTCAACCGCACGCTGAACCACCTGATGTTCATGGGCTCCTACCCGATCGAACTGGGCGCCATCACGCCGATGTTCTACGCGTTCCGCGAGCGCGAGACGCTCCAGGAAGTCATGGAGGAGATGTCCGGCGGACGGATGCATTTCATGTTCAACCGCGTCGGCGGATTGAAGGATGACGTCCCGGTGGGCTGGCTTGGCCGTGCGTCCGACGCGATCGCAGCGGTGAGAGCCCGTATCCGCCAGATCGAAGACCTCATCCTGGGCAATGAGATCTTCAAGGCACGCACCGTCGGCGTCGGCCTCCTTGCGCCCGAGTTCGTCCACGCGTACGGCGTCTCCGGACCCATCGCTCGCGCGTCGGGAGTCGACATCGACCTGCGTCGGGACGAGCCCTACCTGGCCTATGGCGAGCTCGGTGGCGTCATGCGGGTCGCGACGCGGACCGCCGGCGACTCCTACGCACGGTTCGAGGTGCTGGTCGAGCAAGCCAAGATCTCGCTCGACATCGCCGACGCCTGCATCGCCCGGATCGCCGAGCTGCCGGCGGGCCCGGTCAACGTCCGGCTGCCGAAGATCGTCAAGGCGCCAGAAGGTTCGACCTACGTCTGGACCGAGAACCCGCTCGGCCTCAACGGCTACTACCTCGTCTCACGCGGCGAGAAGACGCCGTGGCGGCTGAAGCTACGCACCGCGTCCTTCAACAACATCGCCGTGCTCCCCGAACTGGTCGGCGGCTGCGTCGTGGCGGATCTGGTGGCCATCCTCGGCTCAATGTTCTTCGTGGTGGGAGACATCGACAAATGAAGATTCAGATCGAATCGCTTCAGGACGACTTCCTCGGTCAGCTGATCACGCCCAACGATCCGGGATACGACGCAGGCCGCCAGGTCTGGAACGGCGAGATCCAGCGCCACCCGTCGCTGATCGCTCGATGTCACGGGACGGCCGACGTCGCGGCGGCTGTGCGATTCTGTCGCGACGCCGCCCACGATTTCACGGTCCGTGGCGGTGGCCACGCCGTCGCCGGGCACGCCGTCGCCGACGGCGCCGTTCTCATCGACCTGTCGGCCATGACCGGCACGTACGTCGACCCGGCCGCGCGCACGATCACCGCTCAAGGCGGTTGCCTCAACGAACACGTCGATCGAGAGTCGCAGAAACATGGGCTCGGCATGACAGGTGGCTTCGTGAGCCATACCGGGATCGGCGGACTCGTACTCGGCGGCGGCATCGGCCACCTCATGCGGAAGTTCGGCCTGTCGATCGACGCTCTGGTGTCGTGTGAAGTCGTAACTGCCGACGGAAGCATCGTCACGGCGAGTGCTGAGGAGAACCCCGATCTCTTTTGGGGGCTCCGCGGCGGCGGCGGCAACTTCGGGATCGTCACGAACTTCACCTTTGCCCTGCAGCCACTCGGCCCCACGATCTACGGAGGGCTCATGCTCTGGCCGGCTGCCGAGGCACCGAGCGTCCTTGCCACCATGCGCGATTTCCTGGCCGAGGCCCCCGACGAGGTCGGAATCGTCGGCAACCTGCGACTCGCCCCACCCCTGCCGATCGTGCCTGAGGAGTTCCACGGCAAGCCGGTCGTCGGGCTCGTCGCGACCTACGTCGGCGACGTGAGCGAAGGCGAGCGCGCGTTTGCGCCGATCACCCAACTCGGCAACCCGCTGGTGACCGGCTATCGCCCTCAGCCGTACGTCGCGATCCAGAAGATCGTCAACGCCGCGGTCCCGCATGGTCGGCACTACTACTGGAAATCGCACAAGATCGGCGAATTCAACAACCAGGTCATCACCACACTCTGCGACCACCTCGAGAAGATCACGTCGCCGATGTCCTCGGTGCCGATCTTCAACTTCGGCGGGGCCGTCGGGCGAGTCCCGGAGGACGCCACGGCGTTCCCACATCGCGACGCCGCGTGCGACATCAACATCGTCGGCTCGTGGCTGCCAGAGCAGGCCGGCGATGCCGAGCGGCACAAGGCATGGGTGCGTGGGCTGTTCGACGATCTCGCTCCGAACTCACGCGGCGTCTACGTGAACTTCACCAGTGACGATGCCGCCGACCGGGTGAAAGCGGCGTACACGGCTGAGCAATGGGCCAGGCTCACCACGTTGAAGTCCGCGTTCGACCCGGACAACGTTTTCCGGCACAACGCGAACATCCCACCGGGCTGACGAACTCACGCTGGAGCGGCAGCACCGTCCGGTTCCGGGTCCTCATCATCCCCGCCGGGAATGTGGCAGGCGCGCTCCAGCAGCAGGGCCGCCACGACGAGCAGCAATCCGGCCACTGCTGCGGCGCCAGCGTGCCACGCCCGTGCCGAGCCAAGCGGGGTGTCGAGGTGCGGAACGAAAGAGAGTGCGTAGCCGCCGTAGCCGCCCCCGAACAAGGCACCGACGATCAGGCTCGACCGCGACAGCGCGAGCATCTTGACCCCGTGGTCGGACGTCATGCGCTCGTGCTTCTTGTGCAGGCTCTGCCAGGTGTTCCACGCCAGGGCGGCGATCAGGACCGCAATGGTGAGAAGCATCGTCGCCGGACCCCAGCCGATCTGGGGCGGCGTGGCGTGCATCCGCGCGGCGAGCGGGCGCACCAGTGTGCCGGCGATGATGCCGACGCCGACCAGCGCCACGACGAAGAGAGGCGTTGCACGCTTCATCGAGGCTGCCCCGACCTCACAAGATGATCTCGAGGTCCTCGCGCTTCCGCACGCCGGAGGTGTCCAGATCGCTGAGCAGGTCGGCCGCGAACCCGTGCCCGGGAATCTCGCCCTCCGGATCGATCTCCACCCACGGCGCGAGCACGAAGGCGCGCTGGTGCGCCCGTGGATGGGGAAGGGTCAGCTGGTCGTCATCGGCCACGCGCTGGCCAACGACGATCAGGTCGACGTCGAGCGTGCGTGGCGCGCCCTTGACCGAGCGGTCGCGACCGAACGCGTCCTCGATGGCCAGGGCGCGGTCGAGCAGCTGGTGGACGGTCAACGTCGTGTCGATCAGGACAACGGCGTTCAGGTAGGGCCCAGCATCCGGGGTGCTGTCGACCGGCTCGGTCTCATAGACCGACGAGATGGCCACGATCTTGACCTCGGGGGTGTCCTCGATGGCCGCGACGGCTCCCTGAAGCTTCTGCAACCGCTCCCCGAGATTGGATCCGAGCGCAATCACCGCTTGTCGGATCGGGCGCATGCCGCCGGTCATCGTGTCGGCATCGAGCACGTACGGCGTCGGGGATTCGGTCACTTACTTCCTCCGCTCAATGGTGACGCTCACGTCCGCGAACGGGACTTGGATCGGCGCCATCGGCTTGTGCACCGTGACGCTCGCCCAGAGCACCGGGGGGTAACCCAGGCACAAGTCCATCACACGCCGGGCAACCGACTCAATGAGTTGAAGTGGCTCGGCAGCAATGACCTCGTGGACTCCCTCCGCGAGGTCACCGTAGTCGACGGTGAGACCAAGGTCGTCCGCGGCCGCCGCCGGGCTCAGGTCCAGGCCCAAGCTCACGTCGACGACGAACCGCTGGCCGTTTTCCCGCTCGTCGTCGTGGACTCCGTGAAAGCCCCACCCGCCGATGCCGGTGAGGTCGATGCGATCCAGTCCGTCAGGGCAACCCATGGTTCGCCCCTCCCTCCTGGTGCAGCCGCGCGACGACCCGCACCGCGTCCGCACTCGGCCGCGACTCATGGACGCGGACCGCCCACGCGCCGGCTGCGGCCGCCAGCGTCGAGATCGCCACCGTAGCGGCCTCCCGCTCGTCAGTGGGCCGCAGCTCGCCGTCCTTCCCAGCCAACAGCTCACCGAGGAAGCGTTTCCGGCTGGCGGCCACGAGTAGCGGGAATCCGAGGCTCGTGAACGCGTCCAGGTGGGCGAGGATGACCCAGTTCTGCTCGGCGGTCTTCGAGAACCCGAGTCCTGGATCGACCACGATCAGCGATTCCGGGACGCCCTCCGCCAACGCCGAGTCGATCTGGACCGACAGCTCACGCACGACGTCGCGCACGACGTCCTCGTAGGTGGTGAGCTTCTGCATGCCGTCGGAGTGGCCGCGCCAGTGCATAAGCACGACTGGTGATCCGGTTTCGACGGCGACTTTGATCATCCGGGGGTCGGCA
>DATFFJ010000176.1:0-4984 GCA_035250065.1 Aeromicrobium sp.
GCGCCGAGCGCTTCGGCAATCCAGTGCACAGCCTCGGCGGCCTCCGGGCGGGTCTCGGCCAAGGGGACCACCACCCACGGTGCGCCTTCGAACAGCCGAGCCGAGGCCGCCACCGGACCGGAACGCTCACGCCCGGACATCGGATGAGAGCCGACGTAACGGTCCGCGCCATCCCGTCCGGACACCGACGCCGCGACATCGGACTTGACGCTTGCCACATCGGTCACCACCGCATCGGGCCATTCCGAGAGTGCGTGCTCGACGGCGTCGGCGACCTCAGCCGGAGGTACGGCGACGACGACAACATCCGGCTGCGTCGCCCGTCCGCCCTCCCCCGCTCCCCGGTCGACCGCGACCCGGACATGGTCCGGGTCGATGTCGTCAATGAATACGTCGAGCCCGCGTTCTCGCAGGCCAAGCGCAACGGAAGTCCCGATCAGACCAGCGCCAACGACCTGAACTGTCTGGGGCTGGCTCATGCCCCCACGGTATCGAACAACGCTCCTAGCTCTGAACTCGTGAGGTCCCGGACGGCGCCCACCGGCAGGCCGCCCAAGCGGAGTGGGCCGAACGCGGTGCGGGTCAGTTCGATCACCGGATGACCGACGTGGTCAAGCATTCGGCGGACGATCCGGTTGCGGCCGATGTGGACGTCCAGCTCGACCAACGAGCGGCCGCGTGACCGATCGCGCACCCGGAATCGGTCCACCGCCGCCGGCCCGTCGTCCAGCATGATGCCGGCCTTCAGTTCGGTCCCCACCGCGTCGGCAACCGTGCCCTTCACCAAGGCGACGTAGGTCTTCGTGACCTCGAACGACGGATGCGCCAGCCGGTGGGCGAGCTCTCCGTCGTTGGTGAGGATGAGCAAACCGGAGGTGTCGGTGTCGAGCCGACCGACGTGAAACAGTCGTTCCGGCCGGTCGCTCACCAGCGACCGGAGGTCAGGCCGGCCCTTCTCGTCGTCCATGGACGATACGACCCCGCGCGGCTTGTTGGCGATGAGGTACTCGTGCCCTGACGGGGGCAGGACTCGCTCGCCATCGACCCGGATCAGGTCCCGCAATGGGTCGACCCGGATGCCCATCTTCGTCACAACCTCGCCGTTGACGGAGACATGGCCGGTGGCCATCAGCTCCTCGCACCGGCGTCGACTGCCGACGCCAGCCGAGGCCAGCACCTTCTGGAGCCGAACTCCGGTCGCCTCTTCCACCGACTTACGAGGCCTCGCTGGGTTCAAGGTCCTCGATCTCGGGCAGCATCGGCGCAATCTCGGGCAGCTCGGAGAGGTCAGCCATCCCCATGCGCTCCAGGAAGTAGCTGCTGGTCCGGTACAGAACCGCACCGCTGGATGCATCGACGCCGGCTTCCTCGATGAGACCGCGGGTCAGGAGCGTCCGCATCACGCCGTCGACGTTGACGCCACGAATGGCGGACACCCGTGAGCGGCTGACCGGCTGCCGGTAGGCAACGACCGCGAGCGTCTCCAACGCGGCCTGCGTCAAGCGCGCTTGCTGTCCATCGAGGACGAAGGCCTCAACGACCGCCGCATGCTCCTCGCGGGTGAAATAGCGCCACCCTCCGCCGACGTTGCGGAGTTCGAAGCCGCGGCCCTGCTCGGCGTACTCCTCGGCGAGGGCGACCAGTGCGGTCTCGACCTCAGCCGGCGGGTGTCCGACGGCTTGGGCCAACGTGAGGTGGTCGAGCGGCTGGTCGGCGATCATCAGCACGGCCTCGAGCGCTGGTCGCAACTGGTCACTCATTGACTTCCCCCGAATCAGGAATCTCTTCGGCGAACTGTTCGTCGAACTCGTCGCCGACGTCGATGTCGCTCTCGTCGTCGCCGGTCCATCGCAGATAGAGGTCGCCCAACGGGCTCGCCTGCTCGAATGCGACTACACCTTCGCGGAACAGCTCCAGCAGCGCAAGGAAGCGCGCGACCGTGGTCGGCAGATCGGCGTCCGACACCAACGCCCGGAACGTGGCCGAGCGCTCACGCCGCAGCCGATCAACCACGAGATGGGCCTGCTCCCGCACACTCACCTGCGGTGCATGCAAGTGAGCGAGCGACACGATCGGGACCGGCCTGGGCTCCATCGCGGCAGCCGCCAGCCGGGCCAACTCCTCCGGACCGATCGACACGATGACCTCGGGCAGCAGGTCGGCGAATCGGGGATCCAGAGAGACCGAGCGAGGATGGCGCCGAGCCTCGGCTGCGAGGCGCTCCTCGAAACGCGCGGCGGCCTGCTTGAACGCCCGATACTGCATGAGCCGTGCGAACAGGAGGTCCCGCGCCTCCAGGAGCGCAAGATCTTCTTCGTCCTCGACATCCCCTTGCGGCAGGAGTCGTGCTGTCTTGAGATCCAGGAGTGTTGACGCGACCAGCAGGAAGTGGGTCGTCTTCTCCAGATCGCCGCCGAGTTCCTTGATGTAGCCGATGAACTCGTCGGTGACCGCCGACAGCGCGACCTCGGTGATGTCGAGCTTGTGTTTCGAGATGAGTGACAACAGCAGGTCGAACGGGCCCTCGAACACGTCGAGGCTGACCGAGAAGTCAGATGAGGTCGACTCCTCGATGTCCGCGAGCGTCACGACGCTGCCAGCCGCCGCGCAATTTCGCTGTCAGTGCCATGTTCGGCGAGATCGCCGAGAGCGAAGTCGAGCGCCACACGCACAAGACGGCCGCGGTCGACGGTCCGGCCGAGTTCCGCCCGCAGCTTGAGCCGGGCCTGCTCCAGAGCGAGGAGCTCCTCAGACGTGAGGTACACCGTCATCTTCTCGCTGTGCCGCACCCGGCCGCTGGGGCCGCTGGCCGGAGTCGCCGGTTCCGACCCCGTGCCCGCTGCGTGCGGGTCCGGGGTCGTCTTCCGGAAGAGCTCATCAGCTGGGGGCAGGTTCACGCGTCGGGGCATCGAACCAACACCTCCCGCGCCAGCTGTCGGTAGCTCGTCGCACCCGTCGACGTCGACGCGAAGTCCGTGATGGGCTCGCCCGCGACGGTCGCGTCGGAGAACTTGATCGTGCGCCGAATGACCGTGTGAAATACCAGGTCATCCCACCCTTGGACCAGCGTCTGCAGCACCTCGCGGTCGTGCAGGGTCCGGCCGTCGAACATCGTGCCGAGCAAGCCGATGATGCGCAGCCGCGGGTTTGTGCGGTCGCGCACCTTCTCGATCGTCTCCTTGAGCAGCGCCACTCCGCGCAGCGCGAAGTATTCGCACTCCAACGGGATGATGACGCCGTCGGACGCGGTCAGGGCGTTGACCGTCAGCAGGCCAAGGGACGGCTGGCAGTCGATCAGGATGATGTCGTAGTCCTTCAGGACCGGGTAGAGCGCGCGGCTCAGTGCCTGCTCGCGGCCCACCTCGGTGACCAGGCGCATGTCGGCCGCCGAGAGGTCGATGTTGGCCGGCGCGAGGTCGAGCCCCGGCGTGCTCGTCTCAAGGATGATGTCCTTGAGCGCCAGTTCGCGGTCCATGAGCACGTGGTAGATCGTCTGCTCGATCTCGTGTGCGTTGAAGCCCAACCCCACCGTCATCGAACCCTGCGGGTCGAAGTCAACGAGCAGCACCTTGCGGCCCAACTCGGCCAGCGATGCACCGAGATTGATCGTGGTGGTGGTCTTGCCGACGCCGCCCTTCTGATTGCACATGGAGATGACAACGGCGGGCGCGCCCTTACGGCGAGGAGTCGGCTCCGGGAGGACCGGGGTCGGACGGCCAGTGGGTCCGAGGTCCTTCGTCATGTACGTCCTAGGGGTTGGTCACGATTTCGCACGACTCTACAACTCAGTGTTGGGCGCGTGGATGTGCCGTCGCATAAATCTCACGGAGCTTTTCCACGGTGACGAGGGTGTAGACCTGCGTGGTCGTCACAGACGCGTGCCCGAGCAACTCCTGCACCACCCGCACGTCCGCCCCGCCGTCCAGCAAGTGCGTGGCGAACGAGTGCCGGAGCGTGTGCGGCGAAACGTCGGCGGTGACGCCGGCTCGCTCGGCCGCTTTCACCAGCACGGTCCAGGCACTCTGGCGGCTGAGGCGTCCGCCACGGGCATTGAGGAAGACCGCCGCGGTGGGAGTCTTGGCTGAAGCCAGCGCCGGGCGGCCCACAGCCAGGTAGTCCTGCATCGCCGCCACCGCAACGCTCCCGACCGGCACAATGCGCTGCTTGGAGCCCTTGCCCCGCAGGAGCACCGAGCCCTCGTCGGCGTCGAAGTCATCGATGTCGAGGCCGACGGCCTCGGAGATGCGGGCGCCGGTGCCATAGAGGAACTCCAGCAGCGCCCGGTCTCGCTTGGCGAGCGTCGTGCCAGCTTCACCAGCCGCGGTCAGGATGGCCTCGACATCGGACAGCGGGAGTGCCTTGGGCAGCCGCGACGGTGGACGCGGCGGCTTGACCGCGGCGGACGCGTCAGCTGTCACCAGTCGTTCACGGAGCAGGAACTTGTGGAATCCGCGGACGGCCACGACCGTTCGGGCGGTGCTGGCGGCACTCAGCGGCGGATGCGCGTCATCGCCGGCACGCAGGACACCGACAAAGGCGAGGACGTCGGGTTCGGTGATCTGGGCGACGTCGTTGATGTCACGCGCCGCCAGATGTTCCAGATAGCGGCGGAGGTCTCGCCGGTAGCTGGTGAGCGTATTCGCGGCCAGGCCGCGTTCGACGCCGAGGTGACTGAGATAGTCCAGGACAGACCGCTCGACGTCGGTGCTCAAGCCGACCCCAGCCTTTGCCTCCGCACCACTTCGGCCATGATGACGGCAGCCGTCCGGGAGTCGCAGATTCTCCCGGCGAAGATCGCGTCGACGGCGTCGTCAAGTGGCATCCACCACTGCTCCAGGTCAGCCTCCTCGGCATGACGCTCGACGCGTTGATCGTGTGGAACGGGATTCAGGCCGCTGGCGCGAAACAGCCGCAACCGTTCGGCAGAGTAACCAGGGGTGGTCGCGAGCCCGAAGATCTCCTCCCAGACCTCGGCCGTGACGTC
>DATFFJ010000177.1:0-6622 GCA_035250065.1 Aeromicrobium sp.
CTTGGACTTCCTCAACGAAGACGGCCGGTACCAGAACACGGCCGAGCGCATCCATGTCCACCGCAACACGGTTCGCTACCGGGTGGCCAAGGCGCTGGAGATCCGTGGTCGACCGCTCGATGATGACCGCTTCAACCTGCAATTGGCGTTGGTCGCATGCCGGTGGCTTGGCCGAACGGTCCTGCCCGGCTGAAACCGAAATGTGTGCACGTCGCCTACGGGCACGCACGAATTGCAGCCGTCGGCACAGTCGCTCGCAGATTCCGAATCGATAACATGAGGTGCTTCTCATGTTCGTCGAAGGGTTGGGGTCGTGGAAAAGGTTGGCGTGGTCGGCTGTGGACTCATGGGGTCCGGCATCGCGGAGGTCTCGGCCCGAGCCGGCTTGGACGTGGTGGTGGTCGAATCGAGTGATGACCGCGTCGAGGCCGGCGTCCAGCGCCTCCAGAAGTCCCTGCAGCGCGCCGAGAGCCGCGGCAAGCTGGACGGCACGAGTGCCACTGACGTGCTCGGACGGATCAGTGTCACGTCCAAGCTCGAGGCACTGGCCGACCGCGAGCTCGTGGTCGAGGCGATCGTCGAGGACGAGGGCCCCAAGACCGACTTGTTCCGGGACCTGGATGAAGTCGTCGAATCACCCGACGCGATCCTCGCGTCCAATACGTCGTCGATCCCGATCATGAAGCTCGGTGTCGTCACCAGCCGGCCGGACCGGGTGATGGGCATCCATTTCTTCAACCCGGTTCCCGTGCTCACACTGGTCGAGCTCGTGCCGTCGCTGCTGACGTCTGAGGAAACCGTCGTACGGTCCCGCGCCTTCGTCCAAGACCAACTCGGCAAGCACGCCATTGATTGCCAGGACCGCGCCGGGTTCGTCGTCAACTCGCTGCTGGTGCCGTTCATCCTGTCCGCGATCCGGATGCTTGAGTCAGGGTTCGCGACGGCCGAGGACATCGACCAAGGACTCGTGCTCGGCGCCGCCCACCCCCAGGGTCCGCTGGCTTTGGCCGACCTCATCGGGCTCGACACCACCCAGGCCATCGCCGAATCGCTGTACGAGGAGTTCAAGGAGCCCCTCTACGCCGCTCCCCCGCTGCTCGCCCGGATGGTGCATGCCGGCCTGCTCGGCCGTAAGACGGGCCGTGGGTTCTACGACTACGGCTGAACCGCGAAGAGCGACACCGTGCCGGACTTTCCCTTCAGCACGACGTCTGGGCGCTCCTCCACGTTCACGCTGCCGTCGTCGAGGAGGTCGAGCGTTCGCCCCGAGATGAGAATGGAGTCGTTGGTCTGGCGCGTGGCCGCCTCGATGCGAGAGGCGACATTCACCGGATCACCGATCACCGAGAACTCGAGGCGGCCCGCACCACCCACGTTGCCGGCCACCACCTTCCCGGTGTTGATGCCGATGCCGACTGAAAGGCTGTCGCCGAACTCAGCCTCGACCGCCCGCGCAATCGCTTGAGCGGCAGCCACCGCAGCCGCCGCGTGGTTGGGCAAGCGTTGTGGTGCTCCGAAGACCGCCAACAGTCCATCGCCGACGAACTTGTCCACGTGGCCGCCATGCTCGTGGACGATCGGCACCGCCCGCTCGAACAGCCGGTTGATCGTGCTGACCACGTGAGCGGCCGGCGTCTGCTCAGCGAAGCCGGTGAAGTCCCGAATGTCGACGAACAGCATCGAGAGCTCGAGCTCCTCGCCGGCCAGATCCGTGCCCTCACGCAGGACGTGCTCGGCGATGGCCGGATCGACGTACGTGCCGAATGCGGCACGGATCTGCTCGCGCTCCGCGAGCCCGGCGACCATCTCGTTGAACCCGAGCTGGAGCCGGCCGATCTCCGTTCCGTCGTAGACCGGGACCCGGGTGCTGTACTCGCCGACGTGCACCCGAGCCATCGCCTGCACGACGCCGGAGATCGGGACCGCGGTAGCACGTGCGGCGAGCACGACCGCCCAGAAGCCGACCACGAGTCCGGTGCCGGCGAGCACGACAGCAGCGACGGACAGCTCGGCCAGCGTCACGTCCGACGGGAGGAGCGTGCGCGCCCCGAGCGCGAGAAGCCCGGCCACCGGGATGCCGCAACCCATCGCCCAGGCCAAGACGGCGCGTAGGGCAACGCCGCGACCTCGGCCGAGTTCGCTCGGGACAGCGCCGACCATCGCTCGCACAGCCGTCGGACGAAGCAGCCGTTCAACGGTCAGGTAGGACAGCGACGCCGTCGTCAACCCGTTGAGCGCGACGATGACGCCGACCCAAACGGCCCGTTCTCCGCTGTTGCGCGCTTCGAACAGCCCGAAGGCCAGTGCCGCCCCCAGCCATAGCCACAGTTGCAGCCAAAACAGGCGCAACGGTGCACGGAGCACTTGGGCGCGTAGCGCGGGATCCGGCGGAGCTTCTGACGCGAGCCACCTCCTCAGCGGGCCTTGGCCGCGCACGCCCACCACAACGCCGAACCCCACGGCGACCAGCACATACCCGAGGGCTGCCACGACGTAACCGGACCGCGCGACGTCCCGAGCGTCGGGCAACGGGATCACGAGCAGCGTCAGGACGAGCACCGCAATGGCGCCGACCACGTTGTTCCCGACGACGGCCACAGCAATAACGGTGCGCCCCACCGTTGCAAGTTCGGGTCCGTCGAGGTCCTCTGCGCGCCCATCTGCTCTCAGGAAGGACTTCACCGGTCTCAGCACAATGCGTCCCGCCCGAGTTCGTCGATCGATCGGTAGCCGTTGAGCCCCATGGTCAGCTCAGCCTCGGCGAGCAGGCTGCGAAGCACGAACTCGGCTCCGGCAGCGCCGCCGACTGTGATCCCCCAGCCATAGGGGCGCCCCACCCCGACCGCGGTCGCGCCCAAGGCCAGGGCACGGACGACGTCGACACCGCTCCGAATGCCGGAATCAAAGATGACGGGCATGCCCTCAGCGGCGTCCACGACCGCGGGCAGGAAGCCGATGGCCGGCGCACTCACCGCCTGTCGGCCGCCATGGTTCGAGCAGTAGATGCCGTCGACCCCGCCATCACGAGCCCGGCGGACGTCGTCCGGGTGGCATATGCCCTTCAGCAGGATCGGGAGATCGGTCAAGCCCCGCAGCCACGCCAGGTCGTCCCAGCTCAGTTCCGGACTCCCGAACGTCTGTGCCCAGGCGAGCACGGCGGCGCCCTGGTCGTCCTCGGGCGACTTCTCCAGCCGACTCCGGAAGACCGGGTCGTGGAAGTAGTTGGCCAAGCACAGGCCTTGGAGCTGAGGCATTCCGGCATGGCGTAGGTCCCGTGGGCGCCAGCCGAGGACCCAGGTGTCGAGTGTGACGACGATCCCGGCCGCTCCGGCGGCTTCGGCCCGCTGCACGAGGTTCTCGGCGAGGTCCCGGTCCTTGGGCGTGTAGAGCTGGAAGAAGAAGGGCGTGTCGCCGGTCTCGGCGAACACCTCCTCCAACGGGTCCTGCATGAGTGTGGACCCGATCATCGGGACGCCCGTGGCGGCCGAGGCGCGCGCGACCTCGAGGTCGCCATGCTGGCTCTCGTGCATGATGCCGACGACGCCGATCGGCGCCATCATCAGCGGCGACGGGTACTTCCGGCCGAAGAGCTCGATGGTCAGGTCCCGCTCATCGACTCCCCGGAGCATCCGCGGCACGATGCCGATGTGCTCCAGCGCTTCCACGTTGGCACGCTGGGTTGACTCGTTTCCGGCGCCCCCGGCCACATAGTCGAATACGACCTCGCCCAGCCGCTCCTTCGCTTGCGCCTCAAGATCTGCGAAGGAGATGGGGAACGCCGGCTTCTCCCCGAACAGACCGGAGATGTAGATGCCCATGTTGAAGTCGGCGAAGTTCGACATGGGCGGAGATTACTGCCCCGCCAACCTGGCGTGGGCCGCTTCCACGATGGCCGGGACGACTTCGCCGATCTCGCGGTAGCCGGGCCCCACCGTCTCACCGCGGACGTATCGGCAGTGAATTCCTTCGAAGATGACGGCGCCCTTGTACATCAGGAAGGCCAGATGCCACGGCAAGTCATCCAGGCTGCGCCCGGTGCGGCCGGCATACCGCTCCGCGAGGGCCGTCCAGTGCGGAAAGTGCGGGATCTGGCCAGGCGGCGTGGTCACGACGGCGAACAAGCCGTCACCACCATCCCATCCACCGACCAGGCTCGCGACGTCGACGAGGGGGTCGCCGAGCGTGGCCAGCTCCCAGTCGAGGACCGCGGCGACGCAACCAGGGTCGGCACTGATCAGGGTGTTGTCGAGCCGGTAGTCGCCGTGAACGATGGTCGATGGGCCGCTGACAGGCAGCGAGGCGGCCAGCTTGCCGCCGAGCTCGTCCAGACCGGGAACGTCTCGGGTGCGCGAGGCATCCAGCTGCTTGGTGAGGCGCACACATTGCCGTTCGAGATACCCGTCGGGACGGCCGATCTCGCCGAGGCCAACCGCCGCCGGATCCACCTCGTGCAGGTCCACGAGCGTGTCGGCCAGGGCTATGGCCATCCGATGCGCCTCATCTGCACTGACGCCTTCGAGCTGTTCCCGCGTTCGGTACACCACGCCTTCCACATGGCCCATCACGAAGAACGGTGCGCCGATGACGGCAGCATCGTCGCACCGGACCAAGGCTTCGGGCACCGGTACGACCGAGGGCCCCAGCGCCGACATGAATCGGAACTCTCGGGACATGTCGTGCGCGGTCTCGAGCACATGCCCCAGCGGCGGGCGGCGAAGTACCCAGCGGGTGGTGCCGTCGTCGAGTTCGTACGTCAGGTTCGAACGACCACCGGGATACAGGCGGGCCCGCAGTGGCCCGGTCAGTGGAATCCCGTGCATCGGCAGGTACTCACCCAGCGCTGCGAGGTCGAGCCCCGGCGGCTCCCTGAGTTCTGGCACTCAGGCAGCGTTGTCGAAGACGACGTCGATTGCAATGCCAAACCGTCCTGACACCAGAGCCCGTCGCCCCGGCTTCCAGAGCCGTCTTTTGGGGTACTCCCCCGTCATGACTGCCAAGGACGAAGGGCTTGAGCCCGACCCACGAGCAAACCATCGGCCCGACACGCACTTGCGCAAGTGGGGCGCGGTTTACCTACTGCTTCTTCTGTTCCTCGGCTCCTGGGCCGGCCATTTCTTCGCCGAACTCGCGGAGTTCCGCACCGACCAAGCCGCCCACGGGCAGCCCTTCGTGTGGGCCGAGTACCTCACGGCCTTCCTCGCCAGCACGTTGGAGAACTGGCAGAGCGAATGGCTGCAGCTCGTGTTCCAGGCCGTGCTGCTGCTGGGAGCCAAACACCTGATCTTCCGGGTTGATGCCGAGGACCTCGAGCGCCTGGAGGCGAAGGTCGACCAGATCAATCGCAAACTGGCGACGTGACCCTGCCCGCGAGTTCGTCGTTAGACACTTGGTCGCATTTCTAGGGGGACCCATGCCACTGCGCACAGCCGTAGCTTCATTTGTCGCGTTCATCGCCACGCTCGCCGGACGCCCGACCCGTCCGCCCAAGCCCTACGACCGCTGAACGTCAGCCAGCGAGCGCTTTGAACGTCTCGAAGACCATGTAGGCGGGCCAGAAGACGCCCTGGAAGATGGCGTAGACGTGCGCCCAGAAGCCGGCGTCCGCCGCCTGCCAGAAGTAGAACCACGCACCGAAGATGCCAAGTCCGTAGATGGCGCCACCGCCGGCGGCGCATGACTTATCTGTCATGGGATTTCCCTTCGTTCCGTCGCGCACCGCATCAGGCCATCAGCTTCAGCGCCAGCCAAGGAGCGAGCCCGAACAAGATGATCGCCAGCTTGTAGGCGCCGGCCCACTGGTAGGTGGTGCGAAGCGCGACGTCCTCAGTCACACCAAACCAACGGGCACTGTGACGCACGAGAAAGTCACGCATGGTCAGCACCATGACCACCGTGATCAGGTACATCCCGACATTGAGCACCGTGTACCACCCGAGGAATCGGGTCCAGGTGTCGATCGAGTCCATCATCATGGCTTGCTCCTCTCATTCCCCAGCAAGTCTGTCGCTGGAATCGTGTCGGAGCGAGGGCCAAAGGAAACGAGGCGTCGGGCCCTTTGGTCCACCTCAATGCAGATCAGGGTTGGCTTCAGGGCAATTCCGGATAGTCGGGCAAGCCGACCCCGACGAGGCTGTAACCATGAACCTGAATGCGACAACGTTCTTGGCAGAGGCAGCAGCTGACCCGGTCTACGGGATGACGTCAGGGAGGATCGCCCCCACGCTGGCAGCAGTCCTGGCATTGGCAGCGGTCGTCTGGGGCGCAGTGGTGCTTGCCCGAGGTGTTCGCGCGGGGTCGAACCGTGCGCTGCAGGTCATCGCTCTGGGCGCATGCAGCGCAGCCGGTGGCGCCTTGCTCTGGGCGACGGCTGACGGCGGTCCCGGCACCGGGAACGGCATCGTGGCGTCGTGGGCTGCCGTCGCACTTGGCCTTCTTGCCGTGGTCCTCGGAGCGACAGCGTCGGCTCGATCGCGCCGGGCGGCGTGATGACATCGCCGCGGTGATCTGCGCCCAAATCGTGTGTCCGAGGGGGGACTTGGACTTTTCACCCATACGTGGGTTGTGGAGTGGGCAGCCTGAGCGTCGTCGGCCATCGGGTCAGCGGCCGACCCGGTGCGGCCCG
>DATFFJ010000178.1:0-2417 GCA_035250065.1 Aeromicrobium sp.
CTCAACCGTTCCAGGCAAAGCGCCCAGTTGTCGGGGCTAGCTGTGTAATCATTCAGCAATGGCCATGACCGCATTGGTGAAGTCGGAACTTGCGACCATCAAGGTCACCAAGCCCTGCGACCGCAAGTCGGAGGTCGCCGCGACGCTGAGATTTGCAGGCGGGTTACACATCGTCAGCGGTCGGATCGTGATTGAGGCGGAGCTCGATACTGGTTCCGCCGCGCGTCGGCTGAGGACCGACATCAACGAGGTCTTTGGCCACCCGAGCGAGCTCGTCATCGTCAACGGCTCCGGAATCAGGCGAGGCACGCATTACGTGGTACGCGTGATCAAGGACGGCGAGGCGTTGGCGCGCCAGACCGGCCTGATCGACTCGCACGGCCGACCGGCACGTGGTCTGCCAGCTCAGGTGGTCAGCGGCGGTCTATGCGACTGCGTGGCGGCCTGGCGCGGAGCATTCCTGGCACACGGATCGCTGACTGAGCCCGGTCGCTCTATGGCGCTCGAAGTGACCTGCCCCGGGCCGGAGGCTGCACTTGCGCTGGTTGGTGCAGCTCGCAGGCTGGGGATTCCCGCGAAAGCTCGCGAGGTGCGCAACGTCGATCGGGTCGTGGTCCGCGACGGTGATGCCATCGCGGCACTGCTGACTCGACTCGGAGCGCACGAATCGCTGCTGGTCTGGGAGGAGCGGCGGATGCGCCGCGAGGTACGTGCTTCGGCGAACCGGTTGGCGAATTTCGACGATGCCAACCTGCGGCGCTCCGCTCGGGCCGCGGTCGCGGCGGGCGCCAGAGTGGAGCGGGCACTGGAGATCCTGGGTGAGGACGTACCTGACCATCTCAGAGCCGCTGGTCTGCTGCGCATCGAGAACAAGCAGGCCAGCCTGGAGGAGCTGGGTCAGATGCATGAACCGCCGTTGACCAAAGATGCCGTTGCGGGGAGGATCCGGCGACTGCTGGCTACGGCTGATAAACGGGCCGCCGAGCTTGGCATACCCAACACCGAGGCCAGCTTGAGCGCCGAGATGCTTGATGAGGAGTAGCCCGTTAAGGTGGTCTGTGGCCCCCCTCCCCTGGGACCTTGACTGCCGAAGGAGATCGTCTCATGACCGTCCGTGTTGGTATCAACGGTTTCGGCCGCATCGGCCGTAACTTCTACCGCGCGCTGCTGGCTTCGAGTGCCGACATCGAGGTCGTCGCATTCAACGACTTGTTCGACGACGACACGCAGGCTCACCTGTTGAAGTACGACTCGATTCTGGGCCGGCTCGACGTGCCCGTTGAGGTGGTCGACGGCGGCATCAAGGTGGGCGACAAGGTCGTCAAGTCCTACGCCGAGCGTGATCCCGCTGCCCTGCCGTGGGGTGAGATCGGTGCCGACGTGGTGATCGAGTCCACCGGGTTCTTCACCGACGCGACGAAAGCCAAGGCACACCTGGACGGCGGGGCCAAGAAGGTGATCATCTCCGCCCCGGCGAAAAATGAGGACTGGACGGTGGTGATGGGCGTCAACGACGGCGACTACGACCCGGCGAAGCACAACATCATTTCCAACGCATCGTGTACCACGAACTGCCTGGCGCCCATGGCCAAGGCGCTCGACGACGGTCTCGGCATTGTCAAGGGCCTCATGACGACGATCCACGCCTACACCCAGGATCAGAACCTCCAGGACGGCCCGCATCGCGACCTGCGGCGGGCTCGCGCTGCCGCCCTGAACATCGTTCCCACATCGACCGGTGCAGCCAAGGCCATCGGGCTGGTGCTTCCCCAGCTGAAGGGCAAGCTGGACGGCTACGCTTTGCGGGTTCCGGTTCCGACCGGATCGGCGACCGACCTCTCCTTCGAGGCTCCGCGAGAGACGTCAATCGAGGAGGTCAACGGAATCGTCCAGGCGGCTGCCGACGGACCGCTGAAGGGTTACCTGAAGTACACCAGCGACGCTATCGTCTCTACGGACATCGTCACCGACCCGAGCTCCTGCATCTTCGACTCCCAGCTGACAAAGGTGATCGGCAATCAGGTCAAGGTCGTCGGCTGGTACGACAACGAGTGGGGTTACTCGAACCGACTCCTCGACGTCGTCGGCCTGGTCGGCGAGTCTCTCTAGATCTCCAAGCGCCTGTCGGTATCCCACGCTGCGTGGGATACCGATGCTGTGCACGGGTTGCAACGTGTGCACAGCGTGAGCAACCTGTGTAAAGCTGGCACGTCCACATCCACTCGCCGATCTTGCTGGGAAAGGATCAACCGTGAAGTCTGTTTCTGATCTTGGTGAGCTCAGCGGCAACCGGGTGTTGATCCGCTGTGACCTCAACGTTCCGCTCGACGGTGAAACGATCACCGACGACGGACGGATTCGCGCGTCGTTGCCGACATTGAACGAGCTTCGAGATCGCGGCGCCAAGGTGATCGTGC
>DATFFJ010000179.1:0-2774 GCA_035250065.1 Aeromicrobium sp.
TCATCGCCGAGCTCTGGAGGTTCATCGCTGGAGCCATCGGACGTCCGGAGTACGCCCTGGAAGGAGCTGTGCAATGACCACACACGTGGGAGACGTTCAACCCGAGGTGAACACGGTGGAAGACCTCGGAAAGGATCTGGCACGCAGTCATCCAGCCGTGCCGAGCGGCGGCGCGGTCGTTTCGTCCGAGGTCGTCGATCGGGATCTCGCCGAGCTGAACGACAACGGCTTCGTGGTGATGCCCGAGCTGATTGCTCCCGAGGAACTTCACGCCATCAAGGACGAGCTGGACCGACTCGTTGGGCCGCTGGGCCGGAACAACTTCGAGGGCCACCTCACTCAGCGTGCATACAGCCTCCTCGGCAAGACGCGATTGCTCGACGGCCTGGTCGATCACCCACGAGTGCTTGCTCTCCTGGATCACCTCTTCCTGCCCAACTACCTTCTCTCCCAGCTCCAGGTGATCAAGATCCTGCCCGGCGAGACTGGACAGCTGCTTCACCATGACGACGGCTTCTATCCGATGCCGCGGCCACGCCCGGCATTGTCTGCGGCGACGATCTGGGCGGTCGATGAGTTCACCGCGGAGAACGGCGCCACAGTCGTGGTGCCGGGGAGCCATCGATGGGGCGACCGTCAACCCACGGACTCAGACGCGCGAACACCCGCCGTCATGCCGGCAGGTTCGTGTGTCTTCTTCCTCGGCACGCTCTGGCATGGCGGCGGCACGAACTCCTCGTCGGCTCCGCGCAGAGCCGTCACCGCCCAGTACTGCGAGCCGTGGCTGCGCACTCAGGAGGCGTTCACGCTCTCGGTGGACGCCGACACCGCCCGTGCCGTCTCCCCGGACATCCGACGCATGATCGGCTACAGCATCCACCCACCATTCGTTGGCGCCGTCAACGGGATGCACCCGCAGCGTCTGCTCGACGACGAGGACGTCAGTCGCGCCCTTTGAGGCGGCGTCCCATCTCCCGCCGCGCCTCGGCCTTGGCTTCCCGCTCGGCGATCGCCTGCCGCTTGTCGTGCTGCTTCTTGCCGCGAGCCAGGGCGATCTCGACCTTGGCACGGCCGTCCTTGAAGTACAGCGAGAGCGGGACGATGGTGAGGCCCTTGCTCTGGACCCGCTGCTCGATCTTGTCGATCTCGTGCCGGTTGAGCAGCATCTTCCGTCGGCGTCGCGCCTCGTGGTTCGTCCACGTGCCCTGGGTGTACTCCGGGATGTGAACCTGCAACAGCCACGCTTCACCGTCGGCAACCTCGCCGAAGCCATCGACGAGCGAAGCCTGACCGGCCCGCAACGATTTGACCTCGGTGCCGGTGAGCACCAGTCCGGCCTCGAAGGTGTCCTCGATGTGGAAGTCGTGACGCGCCTTGCGATTCTGCGCAATCAGCTTGCGCCCCGACTCCTTCGCCACCCCGCCACGCTACTGGTTACAGCCAGCCCATCGGGTCGGTGGTGCGGCCGTCGACCAGGACCATGAAGTGCAGATGGCAACCGGTGGAGTAACCGGTGGAGCCGACGTAGCCGATGACATCACCGCGGTTGACCTTGTCCCCCACTGAGCGCGCGTAGTTGCTGAGATGGTTGTACGTGGTCACGATGCTCTTGCCGCGCATTAGCCCGTTGTTGAGGATGACGCGGTTGCCATAGCCGCCATTGAAGTACTGCTCGAGGACGACGCCGCCGGCAGCCGCCCGGATGGGTGTGCCGCACCTCGCGCTGAAGTCGGTGCCGTCATGCAGCTTGTAGCGACCGGTGATGGGGTGAACGCGCATGCCGTAGCCCGACGTCACGGCGCCATCCACTGGACGGGACAGAGAGCCTCCGCCGTCGCCGGAGCCGGCGCCGCCCAATGCCTTCTCCTGCTCGACGAGGCTGGCGATCCGGGATTCCAACCGGGCGCGTTCGGCTTCAAGCTCCTTGAGCTTGCGTTCGTCCTCGGCACGGATCCTGGCTGCCCGATCTTTCGCAGATTCACGGGCGTCGACCAGCTCATCGACCCGCTCGGTCTGCACCTCGGCCTGGGCTGTCAGGGACTGCTGCCGGACCACGTTGCGCTGGGTCTCGGCCTTCGCTGCGGCGACCTCATCACGCGCCTTCTCGACCCGGCTCTCGTTGATCTTGAGCATGACTGCGTTGGCCTCAAGCTCCTGCATCCGGGCAATCTGGGCCTCGCTCACCGCGGTGGCGAGGCCCATCCGCTCGGCGAAGCGCATCGGGTCTTCGCCGTGCAGCAGGTCGGCGAACGCCTCCATGCGAGCGTCACCGCCGGTGAGGTTCTGGAGCGTGAACTCACGGACCGCGTCGGTCGATTGCTCGTGCGCCTTCTTGCCCCGCGCCAGGTTCGTGCGAGCCGCGGTCAGTTCGCCCTCGGCCTTGCCGAGCTTGACCTGCAACGTCGCATCCAATGCCTTGGCGCCCGACAGTGCCTGCCGGGTCTCGCCCAGATGGGCGCGCGCCGTGCCGAGCTGGTTCTGGGCCGACTTCAGGGCCTCGTTGGCCTTGACGAACGCCTTGCTCGACTCATCGAACGCCTTCTTCGCGTCCTGGATCCGTCCATCCACGCCCTTGCGCTGCTGCTCGAGGTTGGTGCGGTCATCGGCAACAGCCACCCCGCCCACGGTCGCCAGACCGGCGACGATGGCTGCGGCAAGTCCGGCGATGATCGCCGGACGTGGGCTCCGGTTCATGTCCTCGACTTACGGGGAAGGCGTCGATTGTGACGGATGTGACTTGTGTGACCCCGAGCCTAGGTCATGCCGCTTGGACG
>DATFFJ010000180.1:0-2350 GCA_035250065.1 Aeromicrobium sp.
CGCGCCTGACCCGACCCGTTTGGCGCGCTGATCCGCATGACTGTACGAAGGGGCGATCTGACGGGGCAATAGTGCGGATGCATTACGAGGCCTCCGATTGACACGTCCACGTGGGAGGCGTACAAGCAGGCCCATGACATCACGTCACATGCGCGTCGCAGCGGTCGGGGTCCTCCTCGCGGGAGCGGCGCTTGCGGGCTGCAGCCGGCCCATCGAGCCGGAAGACATCATCAACCGGTTCTCGAACCTGTGGTACGACCAGCCCGATACCTGGCGGACGATGCGATGGTTCGGCATCGTGTCCCACCAGAATCCGATGGACGTGTGGATCATCCAGGAGATTTTCCAGGAGATCAAACCGGACGTCATGATCGAGTGCGGCGCGTTTCATGGCGGCAGCGCGGCCCTCTGGGCGACCATCCTCGAGCAGATCAATCCCGCCTCGAAGGTCATCAGCATCGATATCGAGGACCGGATGCAGGCCGCGCGCGAACTGCCCATCGTCCAGCGACGCGTGCAGTTCATCATCGGCAGCTCAACGGCAACGGAGGTGGTGGCGGAAGTCCGGCGGCAGGTCGAGGGCAAGAAAGTCGTGGTGCTGCTGGACTCCGACCACCGGCAGCCGCATGTGCTGGAGGAACTGAAGCAGTACGCGCCCCTGGTGGGCGTGGGTGGCTATCTCATCGTCCAGGACACGAACATCAACGGCCATCCGGTGCTGCCCGGCTGGGGACCGGGACCGTGGGAAGCCGTGGACGAGTTCCTGAAGACCACCGATGCGTTCGAAATCGATCGCAGCCGTGAACGGTTTCTGTTCACGTTCAGCCCGAACGGATATCTGAAGCGCGTCAAGTAACGCGCGTCCCGCGCGCTACTTGCCGGACCAGTACGCCTGCTGACCTGGATAGGCGACCACGTCGGGCATGCTCGCCAGGATGGCCCGCCGCAGCGTCAGGATGTCCAGCTTGCCCGCCCGTTGGTAGACGATCTTCCCGTCGGGCGCGATCACGACCGTGAAGGAGGTCGCCGGATCCCAGGACGTGCCCCACACGGCCTGCAGCGCGCGGCGGTCCACGGACGCGAGCTGGAAGTTCTGACTCGACGCCTGCTCCTTTCGCAGGAACGCGAGGACCTCTTCGCGCCTGGCCGGTGGATCGGTGGAAACGGTGACGAGCTGCAGATGCGCGTACCGCCCGCTGCGATTGCGGTACATGCGGAAGGTCGTCTGGAGACCATGGAACTGGCTCACGCAGTCCGCGCAGCCGGTCGACCAGAAGTTGACCAGCAGGTGCTTGCCGGTGCTGTTGGCGCGAATGGTCTTCAGCTGCTCCGCGGTCGTCGCCTCGAGTGTGACGGGCTCGGCCGCGATCCTGGCCTTCTCCTGCTCCACGCCCGTGGCCTTCGTCAGCCACTTCGTGGCGCATCCGAACGCGCCCGTCTGCGCGACGGGCACCGGACGACCCGCGAGCAATGCGTCGAGGGCGTTGCGGGCATCACGCGACTTGACCAGGTCCGGCCGGATGTTGTCGTCGATGCGTCCCTGATATTGCAGCCTCCGGGCCTGATCGAAGATGAAGATGTGCGGCGTCGCCACTGCGCCGAACTTCGCCGAGACGGCCTGCGTCTCCCCGTCGTACAGGAACGGCCACTGCCGCTTCCTGAACGCGGAGCGGATCTTCATTTCCTCCAGGGAATCGCTCACGTCCGTGTAGCCCTGCTCGTCGAGGCGCACGGCGCCGGGATTGTTCGGGTTGATCGCCACCAGCGCGACGCCCTTGCCCCGATAGTCGTCGTAGAGCTGCTTGATGCGCTCTTCGTAGAGGATCGAGACCGGACAATGGTTCGATTCGAACACGACGGCGAGGACCTTGGCGGCGGCGTACTCCTTCAACGTGTGAGTCTTGCCGTCGATGCCCGGCAGGCTGAAGTCCGGGGCAGGCGACCCGATGGGCAGAATCGGATGATCCTTGTCGGGCTGAATCCCGCGCGGCGTCTGCGGCGGCGGCTGGGTCTGCCCGCTCATACGATCGGCGGGCCAGGCAAGGACGACCGCCGCCGCGAGCAGGACGACATACACCGAGTGCCTCTGCGGCCGACCATGTGTCAGATTCATCACGCGCTCCTCTTGTCAGTAATGGAGGGGCCGACCTTCCGCCTTCGCTCAAGCTTCGGCGGACCGCCGCAGCCTTGGCGGAGGCGGTCAGGTCGGCTCGCCTTACTCCTCAGTCCAGTATTCCCGGTGCCCTGGATATCGGTCGTCCTCCGGCAGATTCGCCAGAATCGCGCGCCGGAGCTTCAACATGGATAGCACGCCGGTTTCCTGGTACACGACGTCACCGGTCGGGGCGAG
>DATFFJ010000181.1:0-6985 GCA_035250065.1 Aeromicrobium sp.
CGTGATGTGCGGGCCGAGATCATTCCCAAGACCCTGTTCGGTGAGAAGTACGTGAGCCTGATCCCGACCGGTTCGGGCACCGGTGAGCATCTGCGGGCCGGCGACACCATCACCAACGCGGTGGTTCCGGTGGAGTTCGAGGAGTTCTTCAACGACGTCTACCCGCTGCTGACCGCGGTTCCGCCGGAGAAGGTCGCCTACACGCTGACTGCGTTGGCGAATTCGTTGGAGGGCCGCGGCGACTCGCTGGGTCAGACCCTCGAGGACTCCAACGAGTACCTGAAGAAGTTCAACCCGGAGAACAAGCAGGCCATCGACGACATCGTGGCGCTCGGTCAGGTCTCCAACACCTATGCGCGGCAGATGGATGAGTTCGGTGCCCTGTTGGACAACTCGGCTGAGTTGAGCGGGACGGTCACCGACAAGGAAGACGAGCTGGGGGACACCTTCGAGCAGGCGGACCAGCTCGCCGACGTCCTGCACGAACTCCTGGATGCGGCAGGTGACGACATCATCGCCACGACTGACAACAGCGTGCAGCCGCTGAGGGTCGGTGCGGAGTACGCCACGATGTTCCCGTGCTGGTTCCAGGGCCAGAACGCGCTGATCGACGACGTGGTCAACGGCACCTTCCTGAACAACACGCTGCACATCAACCTGCCCATCGCCAACCCGCAGCCGTCGAGATACGGGTTGCCGAGCGACCCGCAGCCCGAGCACCCGATCATCCCGACCGAGTCCACGCTGGAATCGATGGACTTCACCCAGCCGGAGGTTCATGGCTACAAGCCGAATCCGGCTGACCCGGACAACCCGTTCCCGGCGGGCTTGGGCACGGTCTGTGACGAGCTCTACGAGGCCGCTGCCGGCAACCCACGTACCCCCGATGAGCCGTTCCCCTACCAAGCCGAGTTCTGGAAGGCCTTCGGCGTGAGGAATTCGCACAACGGCAAGATCGGCTCTGATGCCGACTACCAGCGAGCGTCACCGTCGGAACGCGTTCCGGATGTGGCGGCGCTTCTCCTGGGCCCGTTGGTTTCGGCGCCGTGAGCGTACGATCCGCGCCATGACAACCGCGCTCGGGGAACTCGCCTCGGCCCACTATGTCCTTCTCACGACGTACCGCAAGGACGGAACGCCCGTCGGAACGCCCGTGTGGGCCGTCTCGCGCGACGGCAAGCTCTACGTCTGGACCGAGGTCGACTCGTGGAAGGTCAAGCGGATTCGCAACAACCCAGCGGTCACCGTCCAGCCCTGCGGCATCCGCGGGGCACCGCGCGGCGACATTCGTCAGGCGACCGCGCGGTTGCTCGATGCAGCCGAGACCAACCGGGTGCGCGGCATGATCCTCAAGAAGTACTGGCTGGCCGGGCCGCCGACCGTCCTGGCCTCCAGAGTGTTCCGCGGCAAGGACAGCACCATCGGGATCGAGCTCACCGTTCAGTGACGGTCGCCGCGGGTGCCCTGCTCGTCCAGGAACCACCGCACGCCTGATCGGATGTGGTCTTCGATCGGCGCTGGCTCCCAGCCGAGCTCGCGGGTGGCCTTGCTGTGATCCAGCGCAGTCTGGACGTACAGCAGGCGCACGCTCGTGGGAGTGACCACAGAGTCCCGGTTCAACACGCGCGAAACCACGCCGCCGACGGCGCCGAGCACCCGCATCGCCGGCCGCGGGATGCCGAACCTCGGAGGCGTGGCGCCGCCCTCGTCGGCTGCGATCTCGAAGATGGCCTTGGTCGGCAGGCATCGCTCGGAGATGATGTACCGCTCGCCGGGCCGGCCGCGCTCCTCGGCGAGAAGGAACGCACGGGCCGCGTCCTCGATGCCCACCACCTCCATCGAGGCGCCCTTCGCGTAGGCGGGCATCCTGCCCCGAGCTGCGGAACGGACCAATGCGCCGTGTGGCGTCGGCCCGTGGTCGCGCGGCCCGAACGTGGTCCCGACGTTGAGCACGACTGCCGCCAGTCCGAACTCCCGGTGGTACTGCAGCACGAGCTCCTCGGCCTGGATCCGGCTGTCGACGTAGGCTCCACCGAGCCTCCGCCAGTTGTGCGGTGTGGTCTCATCCGCGATGCCGGACTCGACCACGCCGATCGTCCCGACCGTGCTGCAGAACACGAACTTCGGCACGCCGACCTCGACTGCGGCGTCCAGCACATGCCGGAGCGCCTCAACGTTGGTGGCGTAGAGGGGCGTCGGGTCACGGAGCCAGGCGCGCGCGTCGACGATGCAGTAGAAGACGGTGTCAACGTCCTTCATCGCCGTACGCAGTGCGGCGTCGTCACCCAGGTCGCCGTGATGTCGTTCGACGTCGAGATCGTCGAAGGCCACCGTCGAGCTGGACTCCCGAATCCACACGCGGACCTCGTCGCCCCGCGCGACGAGCTGGCGTGTGACGTGCGACCCGAGGTAGCCGCTGGCCCCCATCACGAGTTTCGTACCGCTCACGACTTCACCTTTCGCAGACAGCGATGATTCTGGACCATCGGCGCGACTGCCACGTCGGAAGGACAGAAAGGGTCGGGCAAATCTGGTCGGGGTGATCCTCGCGCCCTTCGGGCGCTCGTCAACCCCTCCCTCGTCGGGACCAGTGAACGCACGCGTTCACTGGATCCTCTCCTCGGTCGGGGTGACAGGATTTGAACCTGCGGCCTCATCGTCCCGAACGATGCGCGCTACCAAGCTGCGCCACACCCCGTGGCAGTGTTGCTGCCGGTCAGGCGGGCAACCCGGCCGAGTCTATCCCAGTCAGCGTGAGCAGAGTCGCCTCGGGGCGGCAGGCAAATCGGATCGGCGCGAACGGTGAAGTGCCGGCTCCCGCCGACACGTGCAGCCATGACGGGGGGTGCCCGTCGACGGCGTGCTGATGCAGCCCGCTGGCCCGGCTCCGGTCGAGGTCGCAGTTGGTGACGAGCGCGCCGAACCCGGGGACGCAGAGCTGGCCGCCGTGGGTGTGGCCGGCCAGGATCAGCGGGTAGCCGAGCGAGTTCCACCGGTCGAGGATGCGCAGGTATGGGGCATGAGCGACGCCAATGGCCAGGTCGGCCGAGGAGTCGGCTGGTTCCTCGTCCAGGACGTCGTAGCCGAGATGGGGGTCGTCGGTGCCCACGAACGCGAGCCGACGCCCATCGACGGTCAGCGTGTCATGCCGGTTGTTGAGATCGAGCCATCCACGGTCGGTGAACGCCCGGCGCATCTCCTCGAAGGGCAGGTCGCGCGGGCGAGTTTCCCACCACGGCTTGTCGCCGCTTCCCTTGCCGGTGCCGCCAACCAGATAGCGCACCGGGTTCTTGAAGATCGGGGAGAAGTAGTCGTTCGACCCGAAGACGAAGACGCCGGGCAGATCCAACAGGTCGCCGTAGGACTCGAGGACGGCGGGCAATGCCTGCATGTGGGCGAGATTGTCGCCGGTGTTGACGACGAGGTCGGGTTCGGTTTCGGCGAGCGTCCGCAGCCAAGCGCGCTTGGCCTCTTGCGTCGGGACGAGATGGACGTCCGAGATGTGCAGGATGCGCAGCGGATCCGATCCGGACGGCAACACCGGAACGGTCACCTCGCGAACGACGAAGGCCCGCACCTCGTACAGCGCCCCATATGCGACGGCCGCCGCACCGGCCGCCACCGCGCCGAGAGCCAAAGTCGTAGGAAGCACCCCATGAGCCTAACGGTGGTCGGACATAGGCTGACGGGCATGGCTGAGCTGAAAGACAAGATCCGAGCTGATCTCACCGCTGCCCTCAAGGCACGGGACAGCCTGCGCGCGGGCACGCTGCGGATGGTGATCGCGGCCATCACCAACGCCGAGGTCGCCGGCAAGGAGGCCCGCGAGCTGACCGACGATGACGTCGTCGGGGTCCTCACCTCGGAATCGAAGAAGCGACGAGAGGCAGCCGAGGCGTTCGACGCCGGCAACCGGCCCGAGCTTGCCGAGAAGGAGCGGGCCGAGGCTGCGGTTCTCGCCGAGTACCTGCCCGAGCCGCTGACTGACGAGGAGGTCAGCGCGATCGTTGCTGACGCCATCGCGAAGACCGGTGCTGAAGGTCCCAAGGGAATCGGACCCGTCATGGGAATGGTGCAGCCGCTGGTACGCGGACGCGCAGACGGTGGGGCGGTCGCAGCCGAGGTGCGACGCCAGCTGGGAGCCTGATCAGCCGAACGGGTCGAACGGCTGGTCTGGAGGTTCAGGCGTGGCGCTGGCGTCCGGGTCGATCGAATCGTCGTCTTTCGGTTCGTCCTCCGGGGGCGGCGCGAAATCTGCCGGTGGCAGCTGAGCTTGGATGATGCCCATTGCCTTCTTCCACATCGGTCCGGCCAGCGACGATCCACCCACCTGGCTGAAGCTGATCGGCGAACCCCGCAGGGTCACGCCCGCCAGTGAGCGGGGACGTCCTTGGTCGTCGGCGCCGGCGATCATCGATGCCGCCGCTAGGCGTGGCGTGTAGCCCACGTACCAGACCGCGCGATTGCTGTTCGTCGTACCGGTCTTGGCTGCCGACGGGATGCTCAGTCCAGTGCCGTTCGCATAACCGAAGCCACCCGGCCGCTGGAGCCCTTCGAGAATGTCGTTGATCTGCGCCGCGATCTTCGGCGGAAGCACGCGTCGGCACTGTCGGGTGTACGTCTTGATGACCTGGCCCTTCATGTCGAGGATCTGCTCCACCGGCTGCGGCTTGCAGTAGATGCCACCCGAGGCCGGAACCGCATACGCGGCGGCCATCGTCAGCGGGCTGACATCGGTGACGCCCAGCGTGAAGGGGCCGACCTGGTCACGATCGGGCACGACGATGCCCATGGATTGCGCGGTCTGGACGACGTTGCACAAGCCGGTGTCGCGCTCGAGTTGGGCGTAGTACGTGTTCACCGACTTGCGCAGCCCGTTGTACATGTTCATCTTGCCGCTAACAGTGGAGTTGGCGACCGGCCACGGGTCGAGGACGACACCGCCGGTACACGTGCGGAACGTGCGTCCGGGGATGGTGAGGCGCTTGGGAGCGTTGTAGGTCTTGTCGACCTTGATGCCCTTTTTGAGCGCGGCGGCCGTGGTGAAGAGCTTGAACGTCGAACCCGCCTGGAACCCTGCCGAGTCGCCGTAACCGGTCGGCACGGCGAAGTTGATGTAGGACTCGCCGGCGTCGAGGTCGCGTCCCATCGGACGTGACTGAGCGATGCCGCGCACCTTGCCGGTCCCCGGCTCGACGAGAGCTTGGGCGCCGATCGCGCGGTCCGTCGGAGCCACCGTCGAGGTGACGGCCGCATGGATGGCGCGTTGCATGCTCGGGTCGATGGTCGACTCGATCGTCAACCCCCCGCGCTCGAGCACGGCCGCACGTTCAGCAACCGTCTGCCCGAGGGCCGGCTCCTGGAGCAGGTATCGGCGGATGTAATCGCAGGCGAAGGCCGCGTTGTTGGCCGCCGATGCGCAGCCGGCCGCGAACGCGGTGATCTTCAGTCCGAGCGGCTCGGCCATCAGGCGCTGGGCCTCTGCTGGGCTGATCTTGCCCTGCTCGGCCATCACCGCGAGCACCGTGTTCCGGCGCTGGGTCGCTCGTTCGGGGGAGCGCTTCGGGTCGTAATACGAGGGGTTCTTGACCACCCCGGCAAGCAAGGCGGCCTGGTTCGTCGTGAGCGCGCCGGCCGACGTCGAGAACCAGTGGCGGGCGGCCGCGTCGATGCCGTAGGCGCCGTCACCGTAGTACGCGATGTTCAGGTACCGCTCCAGGATCTCGTCCTTGGAGTGCGTCTTCTCGTACTGCACGGCCAGCTTGAGCTCGCGGATCTTGCGGGCCACGGAGGTGGCTGTTGCCGCCTCGATTTCCTCCTGCGTACGCGCTTGCTGGACGAGGGTCAGCTTCACCAACTGCTGGGTGATCGACGAACCGCCTTGGGTGGTGCCACGGGTCGCGTTGTTGACCAGGGCACGGATCGTCCCCTGCAGATCGAGAGCCCCGTGACGGTAGAAGCGGTTGTCCTCGATCGCGAGGATCGCCTGCTGCATCGTCGGACTGATCTTCTCCAGCGGGACGTCCTTGCGGTTCTCCCGATAGAAGTAGGCCATCAGCTTGTGGTCCGACGACCGGACGCGGGTCGTTTGCGCGGCTGGATCGTCGGGGAGCTCGGCCGGGAGATCGACGATCTTCTGGGTGAGCCGACTCATGGTGATTCCGGCAAACGCCGTCGCAGGGACAATCATGGCGGCAACGATCAGCCCGGCGACAACGGACAAGCGCAGGAGCCCGAACACGGCGGAAATCCGCCCCGTGCGGCGGGACGAATCGGCATCCACTTCCCGCGGCATGCGGTCAGGATACGTGAGTGTATTGGCAGGTCAGAGGGACACGCGAGTGGCGCAATGGGACCGAAGTTGCAGGTGCGCCCTAGTTCGAAGGAACTAGAAGGAACTACCCGCGTGGGTCTGCCGTGACAGCAGAGACGTATTTAGCGTGATTGACGTCGTTTCTTCGACCGACACGCCGGTCGCTCCTCGGGGAAGGTGCACGACATGACATGGAATGCGAACTGGGCCGCGTCAGCCGCCTGTCACGGAAATTCCGAGGCGCTCTTCGTCAAGGGTGCCGAACAGAACCGGGCCAAGGTCATCTGCGCGTCTTGTACGGTCCGCGCTGAATGCTTGGCCGAAGCCCTCGACAACCGCATCGAATGGGGTGTCTGGGGTGGCATGACCGAACGCGAACGCCGGGCCCTGCTGCGGCGTCGTCCGAACGTTCAGACCTGGCGCACGGTCCTTCAGTCCGCCGCGGTCAGCTGAGCGGCGCTGCATCTGCCGGCTGGGGGTACCTCCCAGCGTGCGAAGCGCGCGAGGGGGCCGGTCGGCTTCGCCGATCGCCGGCGCCCAAGCGAGGTTTCCCTCGCCAACGCGACCGGCCAAGCCGGATCGCTCGGAGAGCACTGGCGCTACGCGTCAGTCACGGCGAATAGTTCGCCGCCCCCAAGCAGCTCACCGATCTCGCGCAGGCCGTCGAGGTCG
>DATFFJ010000182.1:0-2770 GCA_035250065.1 Aeromicrobium sp.
ACCGACGTCTACCGCTTCAGAAGCCGCTCTACGGAGGGCCGACTACGACGCGGGTGATTGCCGGGGCGACGCACGGCCTGACGGTCGATCGCGGTGCTGCCGAGTTCCGCAGCGCGCTTGAGGATTGGCTGATCAGCCAGGACTTCTGACGTCGTGGCGGAGTGGGCAGCCGGTTCAGCCGCCGCTTGCCGATGGCGGCAGGACGATGAACGTTCCCTCCGCCTCCACCGTCGACCCGTCGGCGTCTCCGAGATGGCCAGTCAAGAACAGCTTGCGGCCCTCGACTCCTTGGATCGCTGCCTCGAGATGTAGGTGCCCCAACCGTGTGGGACGCAGGTAGCGGTAGGTGATCGTGCCGGTCGCGGCCATGGTGGCCGGATCCCTGCGACTTGCGACCGCGCCGAGGATGTGATCGAGGAGAAGGGCTGAGTAGCCGCCGTGGAGGTGACCCGGCGCGCCCTCGTACGGCGCGCCGAGGTAGACGTCTGCGTGGGCGCCATCCGCGCGGTCATGCTCCACCAGAAGCGGTGGCGCCGTGGGGTTGCGTGGGCCCATCACCAGATTGCCCCATGGATACAGGTTCTTATCTGGTGTGACGGTCACGCCCAGCGTGCCGTCGCATTGCTGACGGCGGAGCTTGTTGGTGACGGCGACTATCTCCGCGACTGCTGCGGCCACCGTGTCAGCGTCGACTTGGGTCCGGACCGTGGCGTCTATCAGCTCCCGAACCGACCCGGTCAGCGGCGCGTAGATGTCTCGCTGCCGCTCGGCTTCGGCAGTACTGAGTTGAGAGAAGCCCCACATGACGGAATTGTCGCGCTGCCGCCGTCGGGGACACAACGATTCAGCTTGAAGCCTTCGGAATGAGCAGCCAGCAGACCAGATAGATGAGAATGATCGACCCGGCTCCGAGGATGGTCGCCACGACGAGGATGACGCGGATCAGCGTGGCGTCGATGCCGGTGTGCTCGGCGATGCCGCCGCAGATGCCTGCAATCCACTTGTCGTCACGGCTGCGGGTCAATTTCCTCGACGTCACCGGGCACCTCCTCGGCTTCGCTGGTCTCGGTGTTGTCGATGGCGGGCTCGTCGCCTGCGGTCGTCACCGGTCGCTTGCTGGCCGGCCTGCTGAACGTCGCGATGATGCCTGCGATGCCGAGCACGATGAGCGTGCCGGCCGGAGCGTAGGCCAGCTGGTCGCTGGCGAGGACGCCGGTCTTCCACGCGGTCCAGGTCCCGACCACAGCCAGGAACAGGAGCCCGAAGGCCAGGGCTTCCCATCGGAAGGGGTGGCGGTTCATCGGCGGATCACCTCCATGTCTCCGAATCGTTGATTGATGACGAGGTGAAGGGCCTTACCTTCACCGTCGGTGTACCTCACGTCGTTGTCGCTGCCGTGCCATTGGGCACCGAACGCCGTGATCTCGCCGCCGCGCAGCTTGGCGTCGAGCGTGACCGGAACATCCATGGGGACGTAGACCGTGGTCTGGCCGATTCCGGTCGTGATGTGCACGGTCCGTCCGGCCAGCTGGGACGGCTTGTCGAACCTGGACAGATCCAGCTCGAACTCGCCGATGCCGTGTCGGTACGACGACTGGAGGCCCCCGAGCGTCTGCGGCTCGCGCACCTGATCGCCGACGCGGCCGTGTGGCACGGCTGAGGACACCATGAGCGCGACGGTCAGCAGCAGGCCGAGTCCGACGAGACCGCCGGCATTGCCCCAGACGGTGCCGACGAGGCACCCGACGGCCACCGCAAGCAGAGCCGCGACGATGTACGCCGAACCGTTCACGTCGACCTGCTGGTCAAGGATCAGTGTCACCGCGACGGCGATCGCGATGAGCGAAAGCGTCAGGCGCCACAGCGCGCGCGATTCGCGTCGTCGCTCGTAGCGTTGCCGCTTGCGCTCCAGGATCTGTGCGGTCTTGGCCGCGGAGTACGCGTCGACTTGTGTCTTCAGCACGTCCGGGTCGCTGGACCACTCACCTGGCTGTGCGTCGGTTGCGGTGCCAGCTGATACGGCGAGGAGCTCCTCGCGCCGCTGCCGGGGCCGTACGACCAACAGCCAGAACAGGAAGGCAGCCGGGATGACCCACCATCCGATCCACCACAGACCCCAGCCGCCGTCGCCGACGATGGCCACGACGGCCAGCACGGCGGCGACGAACAGGCCGATGGCGCGCACCTGCGGCTCGTTCTGGTCGAGCTTGAACCAGTCCGCCGCCACGCTGCGGTCGGCCTCCTCTTCGGGCAGGAGGAACCACGCGGCCAAGTAGAGGATGAGGCCGGCCAACCCGATGAAGGTCAACGCGACCACGGCGATCCGCACGATGATCGGATCGATGTTGAGGTGGCGAGCCACGCCGGCGCACACGCCGGCGACGATGCGATCGTCGCTGGCGCGGCGGACGTCACTGATGGTGCGAAGGTTCTGCGAGGCGAACCCGTCCGACAGGGGATCGGGCTGCTTCTCGTTGGGGTCAGGCGTCTCGGTCATAACGTCATCGTGCTGCGGCGAGGCGTGGTCGGCCATCGGGGACGACCCTCAACTGTCCCTGAGAGCACCCCGAAGTTGCTGGTGGCGCACAGGTGCACGTGTGAGGCTTGGGTCATGTCCTCCCCCCCGTTCAGGCGCGCCGAGCGTCCCGCCGAGCGACGGATCCTCGGTGGAGTCGCAGCTGGAATGGCCGACCACCTGGGCGTGCCCGTCCTCTGGGTGCGGGTCGGCTTCGTGGTCGCGACCTGGTTCAACGGGGCCGGATTGATCGCG
>DATFFJ010000183.1:0-4823 GCA_035250065.1 Aeromicrobium sp.
CGCACACCGTGGCCGGTGTTCACGCTCGGCATGCTGCAGGCCGACATCATCGGCGCGTTGTTGGTCCTCGGCTTCCTGCGTTTCGGGCTACCGCCCGAGGACCGCATCCAGCTGCAGGACCTGCCGGCGTTCAACCTGGCGATTTTCCTCGGCTACCTGTTCGTGTCGTTCACCGTGGGCTCATACGTGACCCTGCGGCTACTCATCCCGGTCATGCGCTGGCAACGGCGCGACACGCTGATGAGCGACCGGGACCCGGCGGCCACCGAGACGGCCCGCACCCGCGCCTTGAAGATGCCGTTCTACCGCTCCGTGATCAATTTGACGAACTGGTGTCTTGGCTCGATCGTCTTCATCGTCGCCGGCTGGCCGGTCGCCAGCAAGTCGGCGCCCGTCGTCGCGGTCGCCACCGGGCTGGGCGCCACTGCGACGGCCATCATCGGATACCTACAGTCGGAGCGGGTGTTGCGGCCGGTGGCCGTGGCCGCACTCCGTGGCGGTGTACCGGAGAACTTCCGCGCGCCCGGCGTCATCCTGCGCCAAGTGCTGACATGGGTGCTGTCGACCGGCGTGCCGATCCTGGCGATCGTCCTGGCCGTAGTGGCCAGCAAGTTCGAGATCCTCACCGCGCCTGCCGATCGGCTGACCACCCCGATCCTGCTGCTCGCGGTCGCCGCCCTGGTGATCGGGCTTGCCGGCACGGTACTGGTGGCAATGTCGATCGCCGACCCTCTGCGCCAATTGCGCTGGGCGCTGGGCGAAGTGCAGCGCGGCAATTACAACGCCCACATGCAGATCTACGACGCCAGCGAATTGGGCTTGCTGCAGGCCGGATTCAACGACATGGTGCGCGATCTCGCGGAGCGGCAACGCCTGCGCGACCTGTTCGGCCGCTATGTCGGCGAGGACGTGGCCCGCCGCGCACTGGAGCGCGGCACCGAACTCGGCGGCCAGGAGCGCGACGTCGCAGTGCTTTTCGTCGACCTCGTTGGGTCGACGCAGCTGGCGGCTACCATTCCGGCCTCTGAGGTCGTCAACCTGCTCAACGAGTTCTTCCGCGTCGTCGTCGACGCCGTCAACCGTCACGGCGGCTTCGTCAACAAGTTCCAGGGTGACGCCGCGCTGGCCATCTTCGGCGCGCCGATCGAGCACCCCGACGCCTGTGGTGCGGCGCTGGCCGCATCGCGCGAGTTGCACGACGAGCTCATCCGAGTCCTCGGCCAAACCGAGTTCGGCATCGGGGTATCGGCGGGGCGCGCGATCGCGGGGCACATCGGCGCGCAGGCCCGCTTCGAGTACACCGTGATCGGCGACCCGGTCAACGAGGCCGCCCGCCTCACCGAGCTCGCCAAGTTGGAACAGGGACACGTGCTGGCGTCGGCGATCGCGGTCAGCGGCGCGCTAGACGCCGAGGCGCTGTGCTGGGATGTCGGCGAGATCGTGGAACTGCGCGGCCGCAGGGTCCCCACCCAGCTGGCCCGGCCGCTGAACCTGGTGTCGGCCAGCGAAGCCGGTGAGGCGCGTGAGCTCCGCAGCGACGTCTCTGGGTAACCCGCCGAGTCGCAATTACCTCACCGGCACCGAGGCCGGACGAGTGTGAAAGTGCCCGCCTCACAGCGACTTTCGAGCGACAGTCACGGAGGTCGGAGATTGGTCGCTGTGTTGTCGCTCGGAGTCGGGCACAGAGCCACTCGCCTGCGGCGGTGACTCATGTGACGGATGCGACGATCCGCCACCGGGCCTAAGCCTTCTTGGCGGCCTTCTTCGTCGCCTTCTTCGCCGTCTTCTTCGCCCGCTTGACCGGCCCCCGCGCCCGGCGGTCGGCCAGCAGCTCCGCGGCCCGCTCGTCGGTGATCGACAGCACGTCGTCACCCTTGCGCAGGCTGGCATTCGTCTCGCCGTCGGTGACGTACGGCCCGAACCGGCCGTCCTTGATCACCATCGGCTGGCCGCTGGCCGGGTCGGTGCCCAGTTCCCGCAGCGGCGGCGCGGAAGCACGTTGCCCGGCACGGCGTTTCGGCTCCGAGTAGATCTTCAGCGCCTCGTCGAGCGTGATGTCGAACATCTGCTCTTCGGTGCCCAGCGAGCGAGAGTCGGTGCCGCGCTTCAGGTATGGACCATAACGACCGTTCTGCGCGGTGATCTCCTCACCGGTGCTTGGATCGACACCGACGACCCTGGGCAGTGACAACAGCTTCAACGCGTCGTCGAGCGTCACCGTCTCCAGATCCATCGACCGCAGCAGCGAGCCCGTGCGCGGCTTGGGACCCGTGGGCTTCTTGCCCTTCTTCGCCGGCGCCCCGTCCTCGGGCTGATCCGGTGGCTCAGGCAGCACCTCGGTGACATACGGCCCGTAGCGGCCGTCCTTGGCGAGGATCTCATGCCCCGTCTCGGGGTCCACGCCCAGCGAGCGGCCCTCTTGCGGTGTGCTGAACAGCTTTTCGGCCAGCTCCAGCGTGAGCTCGTCAGGAGTCAGCGAGTCGTTGAGGTTGGCGCGCTGCGGCTTTAACTCCCCAGCCTCACCGTCCTCATCGGCCACCATCCGCTCGAGGTACGGACCGTTCTTGCCGACCCGCACATAGATGGCGCGACCCTGATCATCGTCAAAAAGCTTGATGGAGTTGACTTCTCGAGCGTCGATGCCCTCGAGGTTCACGCCGACGAGCTTCTTCAGCCCACCCGATCGTGCGATCGAGTCGGGTACACCGTGCTCGCCGCCGAAGTAGAAGTTGGACAGCCAGTTGGTGCGTCGCTCGTGGCCTGCGGCGATTTCGTCGAGTTCGTCCTCCATCGCGGCGGTGAAGCCGTAGTCGACCAGCCGGCCGAAGTGCTGTTCGAGCAGACCGATGACGGCGAAGGCCACCCATGAGGGCACCAGCGCGCTGCCCTTCTTGTGGACGTAACCGCGGTCTTGGATGGTCTTGATGATCGATGAGTACGTCGACGGTCTGCCGATGCCGAGATCTTCGAGCGCCTTGATCAGCGACGCCTCGGTGTAGCGCGCAGGCGGCGAGGTGGTGTGCCCGTCGGCGGTCAGCTCCTTGGCGTCCACGCGCTGGCCCTGCTCGAGATTCGGCAGCCGGCTTTCGGCGTCGTCGGCCTCACCGCCTGCCTGATCGTCGATGCTCTCGACGTAGGCCTTCAGGAAGCCTGCGAACGTGATGGTGCGCCCGCTAGCGCTGAACACCACCTGCTGCCCAGCGACGGCGGTGCCGTCAATGGATCCAGAGGACTCCCCGGAAATACGCAGCGACAGGGTCGTGCCCCGCGCATCGGCCATCTGCGAGGCCACGGTGCGCTGCCAGATCAGCTCGTAGAGGCGGAACTCGTCCGTGTCGAGCTGGCTGTGCAGCTGTCCCGGCGTCTGAAAGACATCTCCGGCGGGCCGGATGGCCTCGTGGGCCTCCTGCGCGTTCTTCACCTTGCGGGTGTACTGCCGCGGCGACGGGTGCAGATACTCCTCGCCGTAGAGCTGGCGGGCCTGATTACGGGCGGCATCAATAGCGCTGACCGACAAATTCGTCGAGTCGGTACGCATATAAGTGATGTAGCCGTTCTCGTAGAGCCGCTGCGCGATGCTCATGGTGCGCTCGGAGGAGAACCGCAGCTTGCGGCCCGCCTCCTGCTGCAGCGTCGATGTCATGAACGGTGGATAGGGCCGACGGGTGTATGGCTTCTGCTCGACCGACGACACCGCCAGTTGCGCGCCGCGCAGCCCGGCGGCGAGCGCACCCGCGGCGGCCTCGTTGAGCACCAGCACTTCGTCGGGCTTTTTGACCTGGCCCAGCGAGTCGAAGTCGCGTCCCGTGGCGACCCGTCGCCCGTCGACCGAGTTCAGCTTGGCCGTGAACGTAGGCGGGCTCGCCTCAGCGCTGGAGACGCTGGCATCGAGCTCGGCGGTGACGTCCCAGTAGCCCGCGCTGCGGAACGCCATCCGCTCACGCTCACGGGACACGATGATCCTGGTCGCGACCGACTGCACGCGGCCGGCCGACAGCTTCGGCGCGACCTTCTTCCACAGCACGGGGCTGACCTCGTAGCCATACAGCCGGTCAAGGATTCGGCGCGTCTCCTGGGCGTCGACCAGGTCGATGTCCAGATCGCGAGGGTCCTCGGCGGCGGCCCGAATGGCCGGCTCGGTGATCTCGTGGAACACCATCCGCTTGACCGGAATGCGGGGCTTCAGCGTTTCCAGCAGGTGCCACGCGATGGCCTCGCCCTCGCGGTCACCGTCCGTGGCCAGATAGAGCTCGTCGACCTCCTTGAGCAGGTCCTTCAGCTCGGCGACGGTGCCCTTCTTCTCCGGGCTGATGATGTAGAGCGGCTCGAAGTCCGCATCGACGTTGACCCCGAGGCGGGCCCACGGCTCGGACTTGTACTTGGCCGGCACGTCAGCGGCGGCCCGTGGCAGGTCACGGATGTGCCCGCGAGAGGACTCGACGATGTAGTTGGAGCCGAGATAGCTAGCTATTTTGCGCGCCTTCGTAGGCGACTCGACTATGACGAGCCGCCGAGGGTTCCCGTTGCGGCCACTGCCGCGGTCCCCGTCAGCCACCTGTGCTTACGCTCCACTTCTATAGTTGCCATGCAGTGTCGAACGTCGCGCTTCGACGACCGACCAGCCCGCTGGCAACTGACAATTTCGCACTCCGCGCGGGCCGACGCAAACTGACCCCCCTGTCATTGGCCACTATATGCGGGGCCATTGCTCAAACGCTTCGACGTTGCCCGGCGGTTCCCCCACGTTCTCTACCAGGCGCGATAGCCGTCGCCGCCCGCTGATCCGCAGTGCCGGGTGAGACCCGCGGGTACCGATCAGCGTC
>DATFFJ010000184.1:0-2946 GCA_035250065.1 Aeromicrobium sp.
CACCGTGAAGCGCTCGACGCGGCGTCGGCTGACGCGGGGTGTCCTGTACGGCGTCCTGGTCCTCGCCATCGTCGCGCTGGCGCTCGCTGCCGATTGGGCGGCGATCCGCGAGAACTATCTCGACCTCGCGGTGCTGCGGGAGCTTTGGCCGGAGATCGTCACCGTCGGGGTACGCAACGTGATCGTCTTCACGACGATCGCGTTTGTCGGGGGTCTGCTCCTCGCGCTCCTGCTGGCGCTCATGAAGCTCTCGCCGGTCGCGCCCTATCGCTGGATGGCGACGGCCTATGTCGAGTTCTTCCGCGGGTTGCCGGCCCTACTCGTCATCCTCGCCGTCGGCTTCACCATCCCCATCGCCTTCCACTGGACGCCTCCGGGCGGCACGGTTGGTGCCGGCTTGTTCGCCTTGACGCTCGTGTCCGCGGCATACCTGGCGGAAACGCTGCGAGCGGGCATCCAGGCCGTCCCGAAAGGCCAGACCGAGGCGGCACGCTCGCTTGGGATGAGCGGGCCGTGGACCACGGTCTCGGTGGTGCTGCCCCAGGCGTTCCGGATCGTCATCCCACCACTGACGAACGAGTTCGTCCTCCTCATCAAGGACACCAGCCTGTTGTTCGTCATCGGCGTGGCCATGAACCAACGGGAGTTGACGACGTTCACCCGCGATGCGGCGAGCTCGTACGGCAACTCGTCGTCCTACACTGCGGCTGCCGTCGCGTATCTGGTGATCACGCTGCCGCTGACCCGCCTGGTGGCATGGCTTGAGCGCCGGCAGGGTCGAACGAGGTGAGCGCGGTGACGGAGATGGCCAAGGCGATCGAGGTGCGGGAGCTGCACAAGTACTTCGGCTCGAACGAGGTCCTGAAGGGCGTGAACTTCGATGTCGACTTCGGCCAGGTGGTCTGCGTGATCGGCCCATCGGGGTCGGGCAAGTCGACCCTGTTGCGCTGCGTCAACCGGCTCGAGGAGCCGTCATCGGGGACGATTCTGGTCGAGGGCATCGACATCTGCGATCCGGAGACCGATCTCGATGCCGTGCGATCGCGCATCGGCATGGTGTTCCAGCAGTTCAACCTCTTCCCGCATCTGTCGGTCCTGCGCAACCTCACGCTTGCGCAGCAGCGGGCGCGGAAGCGCTCGAAGGAAGAGGCCGTTGCCATCGCCCGGGCCAACCTGGACAAGGTCGGGTTGCGAGAGAAGGAAGACGCCTATCCTTCGCACCTGTCCGGTGGACAGCAACAGCGTGTGGCGATCGCCCGTGCGCTCTCGATGGACCCGGACATGATGCTGTTCGACGAGCCGACCAGCGCGCTCGATCCCGAGCTCGTCGGTGACGTGCTCGCCGTCATGAAACAACTGGCCTCCGACGGCATGACCATGATGGTCGTCACGCACGAGATGGGCTTTGCCCGCGAGGTGGGCGACAAGCTCGTGTTCATGGACGGCGGCGTCATCGTCGAATCCGGCGACCCGCGCGAGGTGCTGGCCAATCCGCAGCACGCTCGGACTCAGGGGTTCCTGTCCAAGGTGCTGTGAGATCAGCTGGCGCGCTTGAGGTTCTGGCTCATCCGCTCGGCCGCGGCGACAACGGCCGGGGCATGCATGCGGCCAGGTTGTCGGGTCAGGCGTTCGAGCGGACCGGACACCGAGACCGCGGCGACGACCTTGCCGGAGGGGGAGCGGACCGGGGCTGACACTGAACCGACGCCCGGTTCGCGCTCGCCGATGCTCTGTGCCCAGCCGCGACGGCGAACGGCGGCGAGTTCGGCTGCGGTGAACGTCGCTTTCATCAGGCCCTTGTTCATCCGCTCGGGGTCTTCCCAGGCCAGCAGGATCTGGGCGGCCGACCCGGCGGCCATCGTGAGCTGACTGCCGACCGGGATGGAGTCGCGTAGGCCGGTCGGACGGTCGGCTGCGGCCACGCAGACCCGGAAGTCGCCCTGGCGCCGGTAGAGCTGGGCCGATTCACCCGTGATGTCCCGAAGTCGGGCCAGCACGGGAGCCGCCGACGCCAGCAGACGGTCCTCTCCGGCGGCCGCGGCCAGTTCCCCGAGTCGGGGGCCGAGCACGAAGCGGCCTTGGATATCGCGGGCGACGAGGCGATGATGTTCAAGAGCGACGGCGAGTCGATGGGCGGTCGGGCGAGACAACCCGGTGGCTGTCACGAGGCCGGCAAGAGTTGCTGGTCCCGGCTCGAGTGCCGCCAGCACGAGGGCGGCTTTGTCGAGGACGCCGACTCCGCTAGAGTTGTCCATGTCTTGATACTGCCGTATCGAAATGTGAGACGCAAGAGGAGGCCGCGATGGGAAAGACCCTGGCGGAGAAGATCTGGGACGACCACGTCGTCCGGAGTGCAGCGGGCGAACCGGACCTGCTCTACATCGACCTCCATCTCATTCACGAAGTCACCAGCCCGCAGGCCTTCGACGGCCTGCGCCTGTCCGGGCGCACCGTCCGCCGCCCCGATCTGACGCTGGCCACCGAAGACCACAACATCCCGACGACCGACCTCGACAAGCCAATCGCCGACCCGGTGTCGCGCACCCAGGTCGAGACGCTGCGACGCAACTGTGAGGAGTTTGGCGTCCGACTGCACCCGATGGGCGACGTCGAACAGGGGATCGTCCACGTCGTCGGCCCACAGCTGGGCCTGACGCAGCCGGGCATGACCATCGTGTGCGGCGACTCGCACACGTCGACGCATGGTGCCTTCGGCTCAATCGCATTCGGCATCGGCACCAGCGAGGTCGAGCACGTGCTCGCCACGCAGACGCTGCCTCAGGCGCGGCCCAAGATGATGGCCGTCGAGGTCGTTGGGGAACTGCCGCCGGACGCCACGGCCAAGGACCTGATCCTTGCGCTGATCGCGCAGGAGACCACCGGCGGCGGCCAGGGCTACATCGTGGAATACCGCGGCGACGCCATCCGCACGCTGTCGATGGAAGC
>DATFFJ010000185.1:0-5233 GCA_035250065.1 Aeromicrobium sp.
GATGCCGTGCGCCGCGGCGCCGTCGCGGTGCTCACTGATGCCGGAGGAGCGAGCCGATCCGGCGGCGACATTCCCGTCCTCGTCGTCGAGCATCCGAGAGACCGGATTGCCGGCTTGAGCGCTTGGTTCTACGACCACCCGTCACAGGCTTTCTCGACCGTCGGCATCACCGGCACCCAGGGAAAGACAACCGCCACCTACATCGCCGAGGCCGCGCTGGGCCGGCGGAAGGCCGGACTCATTGGCACGATCGGAACCCGCATCGCCCGCGAGCCGGTTGGATCGGCACTGACGACGCCTGAGGCGCCCGAGTTGCAGGCCCTGTTTGCGGTGATGCGTGAGCAGCAGGTCGAGGCATGCGTGATGGAGGTGTCCAGCCATGCTCTCGTCCAGGGCCGAGTCGACGGCGTGCAGTTCGACACCTGTGCCTTCCTCAACCTCGGTCGCGATCACCTCGATTTCCACGTGACCGTCGAGGAGTACTTCCTGGCCAAAGCCGCGCTCTTCAGGCCCGAACGGACCCAGCGGGCTGTCGTCAACGTCGACGACGACCACGGTCGCGCCCTGATCGAACTGATCGGCACGACGCTGCCGGTGACCAGCTTCAGCACGGCTGGTCGCCCGGCCGATTGGCGCGCCCTCAATATCCGGCCGAACCGGTCGGGCACCGCGCTCGACGTTCTCATGCCGAGCGGCGCATCACTGCCGCTCACGGTTCCCCTGCCCGGCGTCTTCAACGTCTCGAACGCGCTCGCTGCGCTGGCCGCGTTGACCACCTGCGGATTCGACCCCGCCGAACTTGCTGCGGGTATCGCCGAGATCGCCGGGGTCCCGGGACGGATGGAGCGAGTCGAGCGCGGGCAGGAATTCAATGCCGTCGTCGACTACGCCCACAAGCCAGATGCGGTCACCGCCGTTCTTTCTGCGCTGCGACCGATCACGGCCGGCCGCCTCATTGTCGTCATCGGCGCCGGTGGCGACCGCGATCATGGGAAGCGTCCCCTGATGGGGGCTGCGGCGGCCGCCATCGCCGACCTCGTCATCGTCACCGACGACAACCCACGCAGCGAGAGCCCCGCCGCCATCCGCGCCGACGTGCTGGGCGGGGCGTCCCCCGGCCCGGCCGTCGCGATCGAGATCGGGGACCGCCGCGAGGCGATCACGCACGCAGTCTCGGTCGCACACCGTGGCGACACCATCGTGGTCGCCGGCAAGGGCCATGAGCGCGGGCAGGAGATCGACGGTGTCGTGCACCCCTTCGACGACCGGGACGTCCTGGCGACGGTGATCGACGAGCGCCTGGGAGCCGACTCGTGATCCCGCTCAGGCTTGAGGAAATCGCAGAGATCGTCGGAGGTGAGCTTCACGCGGACGACGGGGACGTGCGCGTGACCGGCGCGGCGGCGGTGGACTCGCGCGCGGTCGAAGGTGGTGGCCTCTTCGCCGCCCTGCCTGGCGAGCACGTCGACGGGCACGACTTCGTCGCCGACGCCATCGAGCATGGTGCCGCAGCGGTCCTGGCCAGCCGCCGGGTGGATGCACCCTGCGTGGTCGTCCCGGATGTGACCGTGGCGCTCGGGCAGATCGCCCACGCCGTCCTCGATCGGATCGACCCCGTTGTCATCGGGATCACCGGGTCGCAGGGCAAGACCGGTGTGAAGGACCTGGTCGCGCAGATCTTGCAGGGCAGTGGGCCCACCATCGCCGCAACGGGATCGTTCAACAACGAGCTCGGCGTGCCGCTGACCGTCTTGCGTGCCGACGAGCAGACGGCGTATCTGGTGTTGGAGATGGGCGCGCGCGGCGTCGGGCACATCGCTCGGCTGTGCGCCATTGCGCGACCCGACATCGGTGCGGTGCTGAACGTCGGGCACGCGCACGTGGGCGAGTTCGGCAGCGCCGACCGCACGGCGGTCGCGAAAAGCGAGTTGGTCCAGGCATTGGACCCGGAGGGCGTCGCCGTGCTCAACGCTGACGATCCGCGGACGAGTGCCATGGCGAGCCTGACCGCGGCGCGGGTCATCACGTTCGGCCACGGCGGCACCGTCGCGCTTGGCCAGGTCGAGCTCGATGGGTCGGGCGAGCCGTCGTTCACGCTCAGTCACGCCGATGAGACGGTCGCCACGCATGTCCCGCAGCTCGGCGTGCATCAGGCCATGAACGCGGCAGCGGCCGCAGCCATCGGCGTCGCCGCCGGACTCGACCTGCCGACCGTGGGTGAGCGGTTGGCCACGGCCTCCGCGTTGTCGCCCATGCGGATGGCGCGCACCGAACGTGCCGACGGCGTGCTCGTCATCGATGACACCTACAACGCCAACCCGGAGTCGGTCGCCGCGGCGTTGCGAGCCGCGATGGCGCTTCGGGGCGGGGAGCGCAGGGTCGCCGCGGTGTTGGGGGAGATGCTCGAGCTGGGTCCAGAAAGTGCTGATCAGCACCGCGAGATCGGAGCATTGGCCGGGGATCTGGGCGTCGACTTGGTGGTGGCGGTGGGGGAGCCGGCCTGGCCCATTGCAGAGGGCGCTGAGAGGAGCGCCACGACTGAGGTGGTGCGAGCGGACGACACTGAAGTTGCCAGTCAGACCGTCTCCGCGTGGCTCCGTCCCGGCGATGTCGTGCTCGTGAAAGCATCGAGGGGCGCTCGGCTGGAGCGTGTCACAGCAGCCTTAGGAGCCTGAGCCGATGTTGGCCGTCCTCATCGCCGGAGCGATCGCCCTGTTGGGCACGCTGCTGGGCACGCGCCTCGCGATCAAGCTGCTGGTGGCCAAGGGATACGGGCAGCTGATTCGCGACGACGGTCCCACGTCGCATCACACGAAGCGCGGCACGCCCACCATGGGCGGGACCGTCATCGTCCTGTCCGTCCTCATCGGCTACGGCGTCGCGAAGATGGCCACCGGCTTCGCGCCCAGCGCGTCAGCACTGTTGCTGCTGTTCTTGTTCTGCGGCTTGGGCGCCATCGGCTTCCTCGACGACTACATCAAGATCTCCAAGCAGCGCAGCCTGGGCTTGCGCAGCAAGGCGAAGTTCATCGGGCAGGTCGTGATCGGCCTGGTGTTCGCCCTTCTTGCCATCGGGCTTCCCGACGAGTCGGGACGCACGGTCATCACGCACGCCATTTCCATCACGCGTGACGTGACCGCCTGGCGGCTTCCGTTGGTCCTCCTGGTGGTGTGGGTGCTGCTGATGATCGCCGGCGCCTCGAACGGCGTGAACCTGACCGATGGCCTGGATGGCCTGGCCACGGGTGCGGCGACGATGGTGTTCGGTGCCTACGTGATCATCAACATCTGGCAGAGCAATCAGAACTGCGCGTTCAACCCGGGCCCGAAGTGCTACGAGGTGCGCGACCCGTTGGACTTGGCGGTCGTGGCCTCGGCGCTCACCGGCGCCTGCTTCGGCTTCCTGTGGTGGAACGCGTCTCCGGCCAAGATCTTCATGGGCGACACCGGTTCACTCAGTCTCGGTGGCGCGATGGCCGGCTTCGCGCTCATGACGCGCACCGAGCTGTTGCTGATTGTCATCGGTGGCTTGTTCGTGATGATCACCGCGTCGGTCATCCTCCAGGTCGGCTACTTCAAGCTGACGAAGGGCAAACGGATCTTCCGCATGGCTCCGCTGCAGCACCACTTCGAACTGCTCGGCTGGGCCGAGATCACGATCGTGGTTCGCTTCTGGATCCTGTGCGGCTTGTTCGCAACGGCCGGGATGGGCATCTTCTATTGGGAGTGGGTCGCGGGCGTTTGAGCGAGGCAGGAGGACCAGAGTCGGGCGACTGGAGTTCCACGCGTGCGGTGGTCTGTGGTTTCGGTGTCAGCGGCTTCGCTGCCGCCGACACCCTGCTGCACCTCGGCGCCGACGTCGTCGTGCTCGACCGGTCCGCACCCTCCGGTGAGGATGCGGCCGAACAAGCCCGGTTGCTCGAGCTCCTGGGAGCCGACCTGCGTCTCGGGCCGGACGCGTGGGACGGCACGCTGCCGGGCAATCCCGACCTCGTGGTCACGTCGCCCGGCTGGAGTCCGGCCAACCCTGTGCTGGTGGAGGCCCTCGGCCGGGGGCTGCCAGTGTGGGGCGAAGTCGAGTTGGCCTGGCGGTTGCGCGCACCCGATGCCGCGCCCTGGTTGTGCGTCACCGGCACGAATGGCAAGACCACGACCGTCCAGATGCTCGACGCCATCCTGCGTGCCGCCGGCCTGCGGTCGGTTGCCGTCGGCAACGTTGGTCGCCCGATCGTCTCGGCAGTCATGGATCCGGCCGGCGCCGACGTCTTCGCCGTCGAGCTGTCGAGTTTCCAGCTGCATTGGACGTCGTCGATGTCCGCCGAGGCCGCCGCCGTCCTGAACGTCGCCCCGGACCACCTGGACTGGCACGGCTCGTCGGCGGCCTACGCGGCCGACAAGGGTCGCATCTACGAACGCGTCCAGCGTGCGTGCGTCTACAACGTCGAGGACGCGGTCACCGAGGAGCTCGTCCGCAACGCTGAGGTCGTCGAAGGGGCGCGAGCCGTCGGCTTCACGCGAGGGGTTCCCGCAGTCGGGATGCTCGGCGTCGTCGACGGCATCCTTGCCGACCGCGCGTTCGTCGACGGCCGCCAAGACGCCGCGGCCGAGCTGATCCGAGTCGACGAGCTTCCGGATCCGGCTCCGCACATGGTCGCCAATGCTCTCGCGGCAGCTGCCCTCGCTCGGGCCCACGGTGTCGCGCCGGCTGCGGTGCGGGACGGACTGCACGGCTTCGCACTCGGCCCACACCGGATCGAAACGGTCACCGAGATCGACGGCGTTCGTTTTGTGGACGATTCCAAGGCGACGAACGCGCACGCCGCGTCGGCGTCCCTGTTGGGTGTGCCGGGGGAGAAGGTCGTGTGGGTGGCCGGCGGCCTGGCCAAGGGCGGCACCTTCGATGAGCTCGTCAGCAACGTGCGCAATCGGCTGCGGGGGGCGGTCGTCATCGGTACCGACGGTCCGCTCATCGTCAGCGCACTCCGGCGACACGCGCCGGATGTGCCGGTCGTGGAGGTTGCCAGCGGTGAGGATGGGCTCATGGACCGCGTCGTGGCGGCGGCGAGGACGATGGCGCAAGCCGGCGACACTGTCCTCCTCGCCCCGGGGTGCGCCTCCATGGACCAATTTCGTGACTACGCAGAGCGCGGGACCGCATTTGCAGAGGCGGTCCGCCGAAGCACAAGCTGAGGCAGGAGGGCGGGATGAGCGGAGCTGTCGCCCCCGAACAGCCC
>DATFFJ010000186.1:0-12476 GCA_035250065.1 Aeromicrobium sp.
GCGTCGCCGAGCGCGCGGAGCGGCTGGTGATCATCCTGGTCGCCACCGGCTTCAACGGGATCTTCGGGCTGCCGATCCTCACCGAGCTGGCGCTGTGGTTCCTGGCAGCTGCCAGCGGGATCACCGTCATTCAGCGGATGATTGTCGTGCGGAAGCAGGCTACGTCGGCGTAGTATCCGCCCATGTCTCACGGGTGGGCGCGCCGCTGGGCGCTCCTCGCACTCCTCTGTTCCGTTGTCGTCGTGGGCGGGTCGACTGCGGCCTCTGCGGCCGACTACGCCCCGCTCGACCGGCCGGGACCCGCGCTCGCGCCGACCCAATCCGAGCTCGATGCTTCCTTGACGTGCACGGACTCGGTCGATGACGCCACCACCGACGTTGTCCTCCTCAGTCCTGGCACGGCGACGACCAGCACCGAGAGCTTCGGCTGGAACTGGGAGCCGGCGCTCGACCAACTGGACATCCCGTGGTGCGCCATGGACCTGCCCGATCAGGCGCTGGGCCCGATCGATGTTGCGGCGCAGTACATCGTCCATGCCATCCGGACGGTGAGTGCTCGTTCTGGTCGCAAGGTCGACATCCTCGGCTGGAGCCAGGGCGGCATGTCGATGCGCTGGTCGCTTCGGTTCTGGCCGGACACGCGCGAGCTTGTCGACGACGTAATCGGGTTCGCCGCGTCGAACCATGGCACCGATCGGGGGCGCTCCACCCAGTGCGCCCAACTTGGGTGCCGCGCCGCGGTCTACCAGCAATCGTCCGATTCGGAGTTCATCCGAGCACTCAACAGCCGGACCGAGACATTCGCCGGGATCTCGTACACCAACATCTACAGCAAGTTCGATGAAGTCGTGGTGCCGAACAGCGGACCCGACAACTGTGTCAGTTGCCTGACCACCGGCGACGGCGACATTGCGAACATCCAGACGCAAGAGCTGTGCCCCCTCGACATCTCGGACCACGTGCTCATCGGTGTCGCGGCCGCGACCTATGCGGTGGTCGTCGACGCACTGACGCACGACGGGCCCGCAGTGCTCTCGCGCATAGCGCGCGCCGAGTGCAATCGGCTGCTGATGCCGGGCGTCACGGACCCGGCAAGCGCGAAGGCCATCGTTCCCTCCCTCCAGGGCGCCGTCGGCACCCTCGCCATCGCCCCGGGCCCGCTCCCGAACCCGGTCGTCAAGGCCCCTGTTCTGCACGCTGAGCCGACGCTGCCTTGCTACGTCTATGCGACGTGCGAGGCGACCGAACCAACTACGACCGCCGCGCCTGCGTCCGCCGTGGCCGGACCGTCGGTCACTCCCGCGCCAGTCGACCCCGCGGCAACACCGGCAGCGACCGACGAGGACACCGACGTCGTCGCCGTGCAGCGGCCGGGGCTTCTCGGCACTCTGACCGATGGGCTGCTCGGCCAGCGCCACTAAACTGGTCCCGTGACCAGCGAACAGCCGACCACCGGCACCACCCCCGTCAAGCGAGGCATGGCCGAAATGCTCAAGGGCGGCGTCATCATGGACGTCGTCACCGCCGAGCAGGCCAAGATCGCCGAGGACGCGGGCGCCGTGGCGGTCATGGCGCTGGAGCGCGTGCCAGCCGATATCCGAGCGCAAGGCGGCGTCGCTCGTATGAGCGATCCCGACCTCATCGACGGCATCGTCGCGGCGGTCTCGATCCCGGTCATGGCCAAGGCCCGGATCGGTCACTTCGCCGAAGCCCAGATCCTCCAGTCGCTCGGTGTGGACTACATCGACGAGTCCGAGGTTCTCACCCCGGCCGACTACACGAACCACATCGACAAGTGGGCCTTCACCGTCCCGTTCGTCTGCGGCGCGACCAACCTCGGCGAGGCCCTGCGGCGCATCACTGAGGGTGCGGCCATGATCCGCTCCAAGGGCGAAGCCGGTACCGGCGATGTCTCCAACGCCGTCACCCACATGCGGCAGATTCGCGGCGAGATCCGTCGCCTGCAGACGCTCCCCGCCGACGAGCTCTACGTCGCAGCCAAAGAGCTGCAGGCCCCGTACGAGCTGGTCAAGGAAGTCGCCGAACTGGGCAAGCTCCCCGTCGTCTTGTTCACCGCCGGCGGAATCGCCACTCCGGCTGACGCTGCGCTCGTCATGCAGCTGGGCGCCGAGGGCGTCTTCGTCGGCTCGGGCATCTTCAAGTCCGGCGACCCGGCCAAGCGGGCCGAGGCCATCGTCAAGGCGACGACTTTCTTCGATGATCCCGATGTCGTGGCCAAGGTCTCGCGCGGCCTGGGTGAAGCCATGGTGGGCATCAACGTCGAGGACGTGCCTGAGCCGCACCGCCTGGCCGAACGCGGCTGGTGACGCGCTCGCCATGTGGGATTTTTCTTAGGTAACCCTCACATGGACCGCGATCCCTGTAACCTTGGCACCGCGCCGCGGGTGCCGGGAGTCGCCGGTGGCGCCCAGAGGAGTAGCCGCCTCGTTCTCGGGGAGCTCACTTCTCGTCCCAACCGGGAGGGAACCGAGAGGGAGCGACGGCGGTGGCCTTGGTCCACCCCCACGCCACCGCCGTCGCATGGGCCTCGGCCCTAGGCTTGTGGCATGAGTTCACCCGCTGTCGGGGTCCTGGCGCTGCAGGGCGACGTTCGGGAGCATCTGCATGCGTTGTCGCAGGTCGGAGCCTGTCCGCTGGCGATCCGCAGGGCCAGTGAGCTCGATGATGTCGACGGCTTAATCCTGCCCGGTGGCGAGTCGACGACGGTGGCAAAGCTGGCCCGCACATTCGAGGTGTTCGAGGCTGTGGCCGATCGCATCAAGACCGGGATGCCGACCTTCGGCACCTGCGCCGGGATGGTCCTCCTCGCTGATCGGCTGCGCGACGGCGCCGAGGGCCAGGAAACCTTCGGCGGCCTCGACATCACGGTGCGTCGCAACGCTTTCGGTCGGCAGGTCGACTCATTCGAATCCGACGTCCAGTTCGGCATCGACGACCCTGCCTTCGATCAGCCCGTGCATGCGGTCTTCATCCGGGCGCCCTGGGTCGAAGACTTAGGGGAGGGCGTCGACGTACTCGCCGCCGTCGCTGTCCCGGGAGTCGGAGATAGGATCGTCGCGGTCCAGCAGGGACCGGTCATGGCGACGTCCTTTCACCCCGAGGTGAGTGACGATCTGCGCCTGCACCGGTACTTCCTGGATCTCGTCACCGGGTAGGGAAGGCAGGGCCATGTCGGGCCACTCCAAGTGGGCAACCACGAAGCACAAGAAGGCCGCCATCGACGCCAAGCGCGGCAAGATGTTCGCCAAGCTCATCAAGAACATCGAGGTCGCCGCGAAGACGGGCGGTCCGGACCCAGCCGGCAACCCGACGCTCTACGACGCCATCCAGAAGGCCAAGAAGTCGTCGGTGCCCAATGACAACATCGACCGCGCGGTCAAACGCGGCGGCGGCGTCGACGGCGGGGGAGTCGACTACCAAACGATCATGTACGAGGGCTACGCCGCCGGTGGCGTCGCGCTCCTCGTGGAGTGCCTGACGGACAACCGCAACCGCGCCGCCATGGAAGTCCGTACCGCGATGACGCGCAACGGCGGCACCATGGCCGACCCGGGGTCCGTCTCCTACATGTTCACGCGCAAGGGCGTGATCATCGTCCCGAACGAGGACGGCTCGACCTCCGAAGACGACGTGCTGATGGCGGTCCTCGATGCTGGCGCTGAGGAGGTGAACGACCTCGACGGCTCGTTCGAGGTCGTCTGCGAGGCGAGCGACCTGGTTGCCGTCCGCACGGCATTGCAGGAGGCCGGACTCGACTACGACTCGGCCGAAGCCTCCTTCGTCCCGTCCGTCACCGTCGAGGTCGATGCCGAAACCGAAGGCAAGATCGTCAAGCTCATCGACGCGCTCGAGGACAGCGACGACGTTCAGAACGTCTACGCCAACTTCTGAGCCTCGGCGCGTCGCCGGGGGATTGGGTGGCGCGCGCGTTAGCGTTCGAACATGCGTTCGCAGGAAACTCGGGTCATGGGTGTCGACCCCGGCCTCACCCGCTGCGGCATCGGAGTCGTCGACGGCAGTGTCGGCCGACCGCTGACCTTGGTCGAGGTCCGAGTTGCGCGCACGCCCGCCGACCTCGACATCGCCAAGCGGCTGAGGCAGCTTGAGGATGCGTTCGAGGACGCGATCACCACGCACAGACCGGACGTCGTGGCCGTTGAGCGTGTCTTCAGTCAACACAATGTCCGCACGGTGATGGGCACGGCTCAGGCGAGCGCGGTGGCCATGCTGGTCGCGGCCCGACACGGCATCGACGTCCAGCTGCACACGCCGAGTGAGGTCAAAGCGTCCATCACCGGGAGCGGTCGCGCCGACAAGGCGCAGGTCGGCCACATGGTCACTCGGCTTCTCCGGCTCGACGCGGCGCCAAGGCCGGCCGACGCCGCTGACGCGCTGGCTTTGGCCATCTGCCAGATCTGGCGCGGAGGAGCGACCAACCGACTCCAGGCGGCGATTGCCCAAGCGGGTGCCCGATGATCGCGTTTGTCCGCGGCCGGGTCGCCGCTCTCACGCTCAACTCGGCGGTCCTGGACGTCGCCGGCGTCGGTTACCAGGTCCTCTGCGCGCCGGGCACCATCGCCGGCTTGCGGCTCGGGACGGAAGCGGAGCTGGCCACGTCGATGGTGGTTCGCGAGGACTCACAGACGCTCTACGGGTTCGCCGACAGCGACGAGCGTGACATGTTCGAGTTGGTGCAAACCGCCAGCGGAGTCGGACCCAAGGTGGCTCAGGCGATGCTCGCCGTTCTTCCGCCCGATCGGTTGCGAGCCGCGATCTCGACGGCCGACCATGGCGCGTTGACGACAGTCCCGGGCGTCGGCCGCAAGGGCGCCGAGCGCATCATCCTCGAGCTCAAGGATCGCGTTGGCCCAGCCGCTTCGGTCTCGACGCCCGCAGCGGGAGGCTGGCGCGATCAGGTGCGCGAAGCGTTGCAGGGCCTGGGTTGGTCGGCGCGCGACGCCGACGCCGCAGCCGAGGCCGTCGCTCCCGAGGCGGAGGCCGGCGCCGACGTCGCGACGCTCCTGCGGTCTGCCCTGCAGTCACTGGCGAGGACGTGAGCGATGTCTGACGAGTTCGAAGCCGTCATGGCCCAGGTCACGGCCGACGCGAGTCCCGAGGAGCGCGCCTTCGAAGCGGCCCTGCGGCCCCGCACCCTGACCGAGCTGATCGGTCAGGAACGCGTGTGTGAACAGCTGGCCCTGATGCTCGAAGCGGCGGTTGCGCGCGGTCGCACTCCCGATCACGTCCTGCTGTCCGGTCCGCCCGGGTTGGGCAAGACGACGATGGCCATGATCATCGCCGCGCAGCTCGCCGCACCGCTGCGGATCACCAGTGGTCCGGCCATCCAGCACGCCGGCGACCTCGCCGCGATCCTGTCCGGCGTCAACGAGGGCGACGTCCTCTTCATCGACGAGATTCACCGGATGTCTCGGCCGGCCGAAGAGCTGCTTTACATGGCCATGGAGGACTTCCGGGTCGACGTCGTCGTCGGCAAGGGGCCCGGTGCCACCGCAATCCCGCTGGAGATCCCGCCGTTCACCGTCGTCGGCGCCACCACCCGCGCCGGGCTTCTGCCCAGCCCGTTGCGTGACCGATTCGGGTTCACCGCCCAACTCGACTACTACGAGACGGACGAGTTGCATCGCATCATCGAACGGTCGGCCGGGTTGCTGTCGATCGAGGTCACCGACGAAGGCGGCCGCGAAATCGCCGGACGATCGCGAGGCACCCCGCGCATCGCCAACCGGTTGCTGCGCCGGGTCCGCGACTACGCCGAGGTACGCGCCGACGGCCTCATCGACACCGAGACGGCCGCCGCTGCGCTCGCGCTCTACGAGGTCGATGAACTCGGGCTCGACCGCCTCGACCAAGCTGTCCTCCAGGCCCTGTGCGGATCCTTCGGTGGCGGCCCGGTCGGCATCTCGACGCTCGCCGTCGCAGTCGGTGAGGAGCGCGAAACGGTCGAGGAGCTCGCCGAGCCGTTTCTCGTCCGCGCCGGATTCCTCGCCCGCACGCCGCGCGGCCGGGTCGCGACGCCCGCGGCGTGGCGGCACCTCGGCCTGCGCCCGCCCGTGGGGCAACTTGAGTTTGACTGAGCTTGGCTGACCACGTCGCGTCTGGAGTCCAGATGGCGGACGGAATCAATGCAGGTGCATGGCTAGACTGCACGCCGTGCCTCCACCCACGACGCGGCGAACCATGCCCAAGCCGCGCCGCACCCTCACCGTTTTCTTCGCCTGTGGGTTGGCCCTGGTCGCGATCCTGGTCGGCCTCGATCTCACCGCCAAGCGAGGCGCGGATTCCGTCTGGGTCCCTCGACTCGGTCTGGACCTCGAAGGTGGGACACGCATCACGCTGCAAGCCAAGGCAGAGAAGGGCAAAGCGCCGGAACCGGAGAAACTGGCCGAGGCTCGTTCGATCATCGAGCAGCGCGTCAATGCAACTGGCGTCACCGAGGCCGAGGTCTCAACCCAGGGCAGCGACCAGATCATCATCGAGATCCCGGGCCAGAGCGAACAGGCCATCGCTGAGCAGGTGGGGCGCACCGCCCAGCTTCGCTTCCGGCTGCTGTGGCTGTCGACCACGAGCGCCACGAAGCCGCTGACAGCTGCCAAGGTCGACGAGCTGCAGAAGACGGTGGCCAAGGCCGATTGGTCGAAGCTGACGCTCGACGAGCTGCTTCAAGCCGAGACAGTCGGGCTCCAGACGCTGGCCACTCAAGGCAACGACTTCGAGCGGGCACTCGCCGCGCTGGCTGAGCAGGCGAAGGGTTTCGTGTGCTCACCGAAGTCGCTGCCCAGCGATGACCGACCCGATCTCCCGCTGGTGACGTGTGACCCGAAAACCGGCGAAGTGATGATCCTGAGCCCGATGATCATCCCCGGCACGGACGTCAAGAGCGCAACGCCCACCGTCCCGCAGAACACGGTGGAGTGGGTCGTCGCCATCCAGCTCAAGGGTGAAGGCCGCAAGGCCTTCGACAAGGCCAGCGCCGCGCTGTACGCGCAGACGCAGGCCGGCCAGGAGCAGAAGAGCCGGTTCGCGATCGTGCTGGACGGCGAGGTGCTCAGCGCACCGACGATGCAGGCACACATCACCGATGGCGCGTCGCAGATCCAAGGTGACTTCACCGCCGAGTCGGCGCGGGCGTTGTCCAACCAGCTCAAGTACGGCGCGCTCCCACTGACCTTCGAGTTGAACAACAGCTCGTTCGAAGGCCCCACGCTGGCCGGGAACCAGCTGGCAGCTGGCCTCTATGGCGGCCTCTTGGGTCTGCTGTTGACGATCCTTTACCTGTTCTTCTATTACCGCGGGCTGGGCCTGCTGGCAGTCGCGTCGACGCTGGTCGCGATGGGCCTGACATATGTCCTGGTCCTGCTCCTGGGCGCCGGCCTCGACTTCACGCTGACGCTGCCTGGACTGGCCGGATTCATCATCGCGATCGGCATCTCAATCGACTCGTTCATCATCTACTTCGAGCGGATCCGGGACGAGATGCGCGACGGCAAGGCGATCCGCATGGCGGTGGAGACCGGGTGGACGATCACGAACCGCACGAAGCTGGCCGCCAACGCAGTCACGATCATGGCCGCGCTGCTCATCTACATCTTCGCGATCGGTGTGGTGAAGGGCTTCGCTTTCGCGCTCGGCTTGTCCACGCTCATCGACTTGATCGTGATCTTCTTCTTCACCAAGCCGGTCATGACGCTGCTGGCCCGCACGAAGTTCTACGGGCGGGGACATCCACTCTCCGGGCTGGACGCTCGCCACTTGGGCATCTCGGGCCGGGATGTGTCCATTGTCGGCAGCGCCCCCCGCACCGGCGCACCCCTGAGCCCTGAAGGCGAGGGGGTCTGAATGTCCCGCCTCACGAACATCGGCCACGCCCTGTACGAGGGCAAGGTGGCCATCGACTTCGTCAGTCGGCGGCGGCGCCGGCTCTGGTACGCCATTGCCACGATCGTCGTCACGCTGTCGGTCCTTGCCTTCGTGCTGCGCGGATTCACGTTCGGCATCGAGTTCAAGGGCGGTGTCGAGTTCACAGCCCAAGTCCCGAAGGCCAACGAGGCCACCGCGGCGGCACTGACCGAGGCCGTCGAGGAATCGGGGGTCGAGGACATCGGCAGCCCGTTGGTCAACACGACTGGAGACTCGGCCGTCCGGATCCAGACCCAGGCGCTCAGCCAGGCCGACGCCCTCAAGGTGATCGACGCGTTGGAGGAGGCCGGTGCAACCGAGGTCAGCCAGAACCTGATCGGACCGTCCTGGGGCGCGCAAGTCGCGCAGAAGGCCCTCACCGGCCTGATCGCGTTCCTGATCGTGGTGACGCTGTTCATCTGGGCGTATTTCCGAGAATGGCGCATGTCCGTCGCCGCGCTCGCGGCGCTTGCTCACGACGTCATCGCGACCGCGGGTGTGTATGCGCTGTCCGGCTTCGAGGTGACACCAGCCACGATCACGGCGTTTCTCACGATCCTGGGCTACTCGCTCTACGACACCGTCGTGGTCTTCGACAAGGTTCGTGAGAACACGAAGAACATCACCAAGCGCAGTTCGACGACGTATGCCGAGCAGGCGAACCTCGGGGTCAACCAGACCGTGGTGCGCTCGATCAACACGACGCTGGCCGCGATGCTGCCGGTGGCTGCTCTGCTGATCGTCGGCGTGTTCGTCCTCGGCAGCGGTCCTCTGAAGGACCTTGCACTGGCGCTGTTCGTCGGTGTCATCGTCGGCGCCTACTCCTCGCTGTTCCTGGCTCCGCCGCTCGCGGTGCAGCTCAAGGAGCGGGAGCCTGCCATCAAGGCGCATACGGCGAGAGTGCTGGCCAACCGGGAGGCGCGAACCGCGAAAGCCGAGTCCGCGGTCGCGACGGTCAGCCCGGCACCATCGCGTCCCGTCGGCGCATCCGGCTCGGCCAAGCGCAATCAACCGACACGTTCGACGCGCTCCAAGCGGAACAGGCGCTCGTCCTGAAACGACGGCTTCGCCGTGGGATGCTGGTGCCCATGTCGTTCTTCAACAGGCCTGCTGCAGTGGTGGCATCAACGCTGATGATCGCCGTTCTCTCGGCTTGCGGCGGTGGCGATGGTCCGGACAGCGACTACTGCAAAGACCTCGAAGCGGCCAAGCCCTCGCTGGATTCGCTGAAGAGCAACGGGGCCGAGCAGCTCCAGGACGTGTTCAAGGTGACCCACAAGCTGGCCAACGAGGCGCCCGACGATGTCAAGGACGCGTGGACGACGTACGACAAGGCCATCAGCAACATCGAGAAGGCTCTCGAAGATGCCGGCGTCGGCCCCGAGGAACTCGTGTCCCTGCAGCGTGGAGAGGTTCCCGACGGCGTGGATCAGGAGAAGCTACGCGGCTTGCCGGCCACCTTCCAGAAGCTGGACAGTCCCGAGGTGGCCAAGGCCAGCAACGAGATCGCGAAGCACGCCAGAGACGTGTGCAAACTGTCGTTTGTGAGCTGAGGTCCCGGTGAGTCAGCATCGCGTCCGGTTCGTGGCGCTCCTTCTCGTCGTGCTCCTCGTGCTCGGCACCGCGGCCACGCTGCTCAGTCAGGTGGTCTGAGCAGCGCCGATCTGCGACCTCGCCGACTAGGATGGGGCGAGGAGGTCGGATCTTTGGCTGATCGCGTCGACGTGGGTTCGGCTGCCGAATCGACGGACGCTCCTCCGCAGGCTGGAGGGGCCTCCAAGGGCGATTCGGCACCGGCTTCTGCCCGCGTGCGCAGCCGTCTTGCTCGGATCGGGCGCGGCTCGTCGGCCAACCCGGTCCTCGACCCGCTGCTGCGCATCTACCGCGAGGGCCACGCCAAGGGCGATGTGGAGGCGATCGTGCGTGCGTACGGTGTCGCCGAGCAGATGCACGAGGGACAGCTGCGCAAGAGCGGCGATCCGTACATCACGCACCCGCTGGCCGTGGCGACGATCCTCGCCGAACTCGGCATGCCGGCGCCCGTCCTGATCGCTGCCCTGTTGCACGACACCGTCGAGGACACCGAGTACACGTTTGACCAGCTGCGGGAGGACTTCGGCGACGAAGTCGTCCAGTTGGTCGACGGCGTCACCAAGCTCGACAAGGTCAAGTACGGCGAATCCGCGCAGTCCGAGACCATCCGCAAGATGGTCGTGGCGATGAGCCGCGACATCCGCGTGCTCGTCATCAAGCTGGCCGACCGGCTGCACAACATGCGGACGCTGCGCTATCTGCGTTCGGACAAGCAGGAGCGCATCGCAACCGAGACACTCGAGATCTTCGCGCCGCTGGCCCATCGGCTGGGCATGAACACGATCAAGTGGGAGCTCGAAGACCTCGCCTTCGCCACCCTGCACCCGAAGGTCTATGACGAGATCGTCCGACTCGTCGCCGACCGCGCCCCGTCGCGGGAGCAGTTCCTCGAGCGGGTCATCAACGACGTCGAGTCTGACCTCCGCCACGCCAAGGTCAAGGCGACGGTGACCGGACGGCCGAAGCACTACTACTCGATCTACCAGAAGATGCTTGTGCGAGGTCACGACTTCACCGACATCTTCGATCTCGTCGGCGTGCGCATCCTCGTCGACTCCGTCGCCGACTGTTACGGCGTGCTCGGTGTCCTGCACGCGCGCTGGAATCCCATTCCCGGCCGGTTCAAGGACTACATCTCCCTCCCGAAGTTCAACATGTACCAGTCGCTGCACACGACGGTCATCGGCCCACAGGGCAAGGCCGTCGAGATGCAGATCCGCACCTTCGCGATGCACCGCCGTGCCGAATACGGTGTCGCCGCCCACTGGAAGTACAAGGAGGACGGCGTTGCCGGCCGCACGGGTGGACGCGCGCCGCAGACCGAGGACATGGCGTGGCTGCGTGAGCTGATCGACTGGCAGTCCGAGACCGCCGACTCCGGCGACTTCCTGGAGTCCCTGCGCTTCGACATGAAGAGCGCCGGCGTCTACGCGTACACGCCGCGCGGCGACGTCATCCACCTGCCGGAGAAGGCGTCACCGATCGACTTCGCCTATGCGGTTCACACCGAGGTCGGGCACGCCTGCATCGGTGCACGAGTCAACGGTCGCCTGGTGTCGCTGGAGTCCGAGCTGCAGACCGGCGACGTGGTGGAGATCTTCACCTCCAAGTCGCCGGACGCCGGCCCGAGCCGAGACTGGCTTGACATCGTCAAGAGCCCCCGCGCTCGCAACAAGATCCGTGCCTGGTTCACCAAGGAACGGCGTGAGGAGGCCATCGACCATGGCCGGGAGATCCTCGCGAAGCAGATGCGCAAGGAGGGCCTGCCGCTGCATCGGCTGATCAAGCACGACACGCTTGACACCGTCGCCAAGGACCTGCACGTGGCCGATGTGTCCGCGCTCTACGCCGCCGTGGGTGAGGGCAATGTCGGGGCCCAGAACGTCGTCGAGCGGCTCATCGCACTGGCCGGCGGTCGGGACAGCGCCGAAGATGATCTGGCCGAGGCGACCGTACCCACCCGCAGCCGGCGGCATCGCGCCCCCAGTTCCGACTCCGGCGTCGTGGTGGAGGGTGTCACAGGCGAGGTCCTCGCCAAGCTTGCCCGCTGCTGCACGCCCGTACCCGGCGACGAGATCAGCGGGTTCGTGACCCGGGCTTCAGGTGTCTCGGTGCACCGGACGGACTGCGTCAACTACGAAACCCTGCTCGACCAGCCCGAGCGCATCGTCAAGGTGCACTGGGCACCGACCGCCAAGAGCACGTTCCTCGTCGCGATCCAGGTCGAGGCGCTCGACCGGCCTCGTCTGCTCAGCGACATCACCCGTGTCATCTCCGACCAGCACGTGAACATCCTGTCGGCGTCGGTGACGACCGGCGGCGACCGCGTTGCCCGCTCTCGCTTCACCTTCGAGATGGGTGATGCGAAGCATCTCGATCACGTCATGGCTGCCGTGCGCAACATCGACGGCGTCTTCGACGCCTTCCGGATCACCCAGTAGCCGACCGGGAATGACGGCCTGGACCTGGACGCTCGCGGCTCTGGGCGCGGGCGTGTTGGGCTGGATCGGTCCACAGGTCATCGCGCGGTTGCCGGCGTCACCGGACGCCGACCCGGAGACGGCCAGCTACCGCGACATCGCGGACGTTCCGCGCCTGAGCGTCTGGTTGGCGGCAGGTGCCGTCGCTTTGGTGACGATCGTCAGCCTTGGGGTGCCCGATCACCTGATCCCAGCGTGGGTGGTCGTGTGCGGCGCCGGCATGTGGTTGGCGTACATCGACTGGCGCACGAATCTCCTTCCGACGCGCATCGTCTGGCCGACCTATGCGGTGACGGTGGCTGTCGTCGGGATCGAAGCGTGGGCGATGGCCGACGTGAAGATCCTGATGCGCGGCATGGTCGCAAGTGCCATCGCGTTTGCCGTCTTCTGGCTGGTCTGGTGGGTCGCCGGCCTGTGGCGGCCGGGCTCGTTCGGATTCGGTGACGTGCGCCTGGCGGCTCCGCT
>DATFFJ010000187.1:0-2523 GCA_035250065.1 Aeromicrobium sp.
TCCACTCCCGCGAACATCAGGCCGCCGCGGACGTTGAGCTGCGGAACGAGCGCCTTCAGCGCGGGATCGTTCAGCGCCGCGTAGTTGGCCTGGGCGGCCCCCTGGATCGGCTGGACGTAGTCGAGGTCGAAGCCGGAGACGCTCTTGTCGTTGCGCTCGGTGAGCGGCGTCTCGACCTCGTAACGCAGGCCGAGGTTCAAGGTGAGCTTGTCGTTCACCCGCCAGTCGTCCTGCACGAAGAAGCCCCACGTCTTCGAGTACTCGGAGTAATCCGACGGGCGCAGGATGGACGTGGTGGAGGGCATCCCGAGCAGGAAGGCGGCGTAGGCCTGCAGGCCGTTGAAGTCGCCACCGCTGGCGCTGTTCTGTCGTGTGTAGGCGTTCGTGAACGTGTATTCGCCGCTGGTGGCGTTGGCGGTGGAGAGGCTGTCCTCGCGGTAGATCCTCATCTCGACGCCGCCCTTCACCATGTGCGAGGAGAGGGCCTTGTTGAGCGTGGCCGCGACGGTGTGTGAGGTGGTGGGCCGGAAGTCGCCGCCGTACGCCACGTCCACCATGTTGTTCCCGTCGAAGTTGAGGCGGGGGAACCTCCGCAGCGCTTCGGGAACCAGCGCGTTGTACTGCGAGGGGAAGTCCAGCCGCGTCAGGTCGAAGTTGAGCGCGTCCGGCTGCTGGCCCGAGTTGCGCTCGAACCGGTTCCACCCGTACCGCACGTTGAGGACGGTGGTCGGGTTGAACGTGTGGACGTCGTCGATCATGGCCTGGTAGGAGACGAACTGGAAGAGGGTGCCGTCGGCCTCCGTGTTGCCGAAGTATTCGTTGTAGTTGCTGTCGCGCTTGTACCAGCTTCCCCGCACGAACATCTTGTTGTTGGAGGCCACCTGCTGGTCGATCCGAATGGTGGTGGTGTCGTAGGCGGCCGTCTCCGCCAGCGTCGAGTCGAAGATGTTGCCGGCCAGGCCCGGGGCCTTGGGCGTGGAGTAGAAGTCCAGTATCCGCCGGGCCACCGGGCTGATGCGGTTCGCGGGGATGACGTTGCCGGGGAATGGCTGGCCCGTGAACTGTCCGCCGCCCGTGGGGACGCGGGTGAGCGGATCGTAGATCGTCACCTGCGACGCGAACTCGGAGAAGTCGCCCCGGCGCAGCGCGTCGGTGGGAACCCACGCGCTGGAGCCGGCGTCGAAGCGCGGGCGGACGTCCTTGATGCGCTCGTAACCGACCGAGAAGAAGGTCTTGTCCCGCCCGTCGTAGACGCCGGGGATGCGCACCGGGCCGGTGACGTGGAAGCCGGGACGGGTGGACGAGCTGTCGATGCGCTCCTGGCCGCGGGCCTTGCCGAAGAAGTCGTTGGCGGCCAGGCTCACCGGTTCGAAGAAGTAATACGCCGAGCCGTGGAAGGCGTTCGTCCCGGCCTTGATGCCGATGCTGGTGACGCCGCCTTCGGTGTTGCCGAATTGGGCGTCGAACGTCGCGGTCTGTACCTTGAACTCCTGCACCATGTCGGAGGGCGGGACGTAGCTGGCGATCACCTCGTTGGCGTTCGCGGTGGAGGTGCTGGGCAGCCCGTCGATCAACAGGTCGCTGCGGTTGCTGCGCGTGCCGTCATAGGCGAACCCGACGATGTGGGTGGGTTCGTAGGGGCGGTCGAGCCGCTGGGAACCCGAGTGGGCGAGACCCGCCGCGAGTCCGATGAGCTTGTAGGGATCGCCGTGGATCAGCGGCAGGTCGGCCAGGCGCCGCGCATCGACCGTCAAACCCAGGTTCGCGTCGGAGGTGTTGATGGTCGCCGGCTCGGCCACCACGCTCACCGCCTCTTCGATGGCGCCCACCTCGAGCATGATCGCCAGGTCGCGGGTCTCGTTGAACTCCACGAGCACGTCCTTGCGGATGTACTTCTTGAAGCCGGCCATCTCCACCGACACCTCGTAGGTACCGGGGACGAGGTAGTTGGCCTGGAACAGGCCCTCCTCGTTGGTCGTCAGGCTGACCACCGTGCCGCGGGCCACGTCCGTCACGGCCACGGACGCGCCCTGGACCGCGGCCTTGCTGGTATCCACGACCTGGCCCGTGATCCGGCCGCGCGTCTCCTGGGCGGGCAGGGATCCGGCGATGAGAAGGGCCATGACTGCGCCGGTGACCGCGCGGGAGACCGGACGGGCTGCGCCAAATCGCGAGCTCATTTGTTCTCTCCTAGGGTTGGGATCTCGCCGGGATCCTGCCGGCGCCCGGGCCGTGTGCCAAGGGATTTGCATCCGAATCGCCACGTTTCAGAAAGAGGACCGTGCGCGCGCTCGGTGAAAACGATTCAAGCGGTTGAACGCCTGGCGCTTAGAAGAAATGGCCGAAACTTGACGGCGCGAGCGCCTCGTAACGTTTGTTCCGCACTGCAAAACGCTACGTGGGCATGCCTGCCGGAAACTCGACGACCCGAAGACGTCAGGCCTGCGGCCGGCTCATCTCGTCGAGGACGGCTTCGAAGGCATGGAACCCGGTGCGCGTGGCGATCCATTCCGCGGCCAGCAC
>DATFFJ010000188.1:0-2644 GCA_035250065.1 Aeromicrobium sp.
GACTTGGCGATCGTCGACGTGATGATGCCCGGGATGAATGGCTTGGAAGTCACGCGCGCCCTACGCGCCAATCCTGCGACCGAGAATCTACCCATTGTCATCTTCAGCGCACTCATGCGAGACGAGGACCATCAAGCCGGCTTGGCGGCGGGAGCTGACCACTACGTGATCAAGCCGTTCAGTGTCGTGGCTTTGGGCGCGTATGTGGAGAAGATTCTTGGTTTGCGGACCTGTTTTGTCTGTGGCAAGCGGCGCGAAGTCGACGACGTGGAGTTTTCAATCGAGCAGGTCTTGCAGCGCACAAGGCTGGGATGGACTACCACCGTTGACGGGGACAAGTGCGGGGAGTGTCACGTCGCAGCCTTGGAGAAACTCAAGTGGTAGATGACGCGTCGCGATCGACGCAGTCATGACCGGCTTCGACGACGAACTGGCCGCGATCGTCCGCGGCACCACTGACGCGATCGTCGGCAAGTCCCTCGATGGCAGGATCACCAGCTGGAACGAGGGGGCCGAGCGGCTGTACGGCTTCACGGCCGACGAGATCATTGGCCAACCCATCACGACGATCATCCCGACCGACCGCCGCGCCGAAGAAGAGCTGATCTTCGAGAAGGTCCACCTCGGCGAGGCTGTACCCGCCTACCTCACCCGAAGGCAGCGCAAGGACGGCGCTCTGGTCGACATCTCGCTCACGGTCGCACCAATACGTGACCTTGCGGGTGTGATCGTCGGGGCTTCGGCGATCGCCCGTGACATCACCGCGCTGCAGCACCGGGAAGCTCAGCTCACGTCGCTCATCGAGGCGGCGCCCGATGCCTTCATCGTCGTGGGCGCAACAGGCCTCATCCAGTTCGTCAATCAGCAAACCGAGAACCTCTTCGGCTACCCGAGGATTGAGCTCATGGGGCAGCCGATTGAGATGCTGGTTCCAGATCGGGCTCGGAGCAAGCATCCAGACCTGCGGGGCTCGTACGGCGGCCAACCGACAGCGAGGCCCATGCGCGGGCGCAACCTGTCGGGACGGCGCAAGGACGGATCGGAGTTCTCTGTAGACATATCGCTGACGCCGCTCTACACATCGCAGGGCCTGCTCGTCGCGGCAGCCGTGCGTGACGCGACCGAGCGCAAGGAGGCGGAAGCGCGCTTCGAAGCCCTGCTCGAATCGGCGCCTGATGCGATCGTCGTTGCCGACGACAAGGGCACGATCGCCGTGGCAAACCACCGTGCCACTGATCTCTTCGGATACTCGCGAGATGAGCTCATCGGGCATCCGGTCGAGATGTTGGTGCCGCAGCAGAATCGGGATGGACACCCTGATCTACGCCGTGGATATGTTGCTCATCCAGCGGTACGTCCGATGGGCGCCGGGTTACAGCTCTGGGCCCAACGCAAGGACGGCAGCAAGTTCCCGGTCGACATCTCCTTGGCCCCGCTCGAAACGCCAGCAGGGATCCTGGTCTCCGCGGCGGTCCGGGACATCACCGACCGGCTTGCCGCTGAGGAAGCTCTGCGCGCGGCGAAGGAGGAAGCAGAGCAGGCCAACCTGGCCAAGAGCGAGTTTCTATCTCGGATGAGCCACGAACTACGTACTCCGCTGACGGCGATTCTTGGGTTCACGGAGTTGCTGCAGCTCGGCGGCATGCCCGCCGATCAGCGTGATCTTTTCGTCGATCGGACACACCGAGCGGGTCAGCACCTGTTGAGCTTGATCAACGACGTCCTGGACATATCGCGGGTCGAAGCCGGATCACTTGCGATGTCCATTGAGGCGGTTGACGCCGCGCCGCTCGTCGAGGATGCGATCGAACTCATCGCGCCTATGGCGCAGACCCGGCGGATCGCTGTCGCGAACACTGTTCGCGATGCCGCGGTGATGGCGGACAGCGGTCGCCTGCGTCAGGTCCTGCTCAACTTGCTGTCGAACGCGGTGAAGTACAACCGCGAAGCGGGTGCCATCACGATTTCGAGCAGGGCAGTTGGTGAAATCGTCTCGATTACCGTCTCGGACACCGGGCCCGGAATCTCAGAGCAGGACTTGCCGAGGCTGTTCCAGCCGTTTGAGCGGTTGGGGGTGCAAACCGGCGAGATCGAGGGAACCGGCATCGGGCTCGCGATCAGCCGCGGCCTCGTGGACATGATGGGTGGCACCATCGAGGTTGCGAGTGTCCCTGGCGAAGGGACGCGATTCACGGTCAGTTTGCCGACGGCCGAGCATCTCGCGCCAGCCAAGGTGTCTACAGCCGCGGGCGACAGAGACCGACCAACCGCGACTGTGCTCTACATCGAGGACAACGCCTCCAACACGGTGCTGGTTGAGAGCGCCCTGTCGATGCGCCCCCAGATCAGGTTCATCTCTGCCGTCCAAGGACAGCTCGGACTTGAGCTTGCCCGGGATCACCGGCCTGACCTGGTGCTTCTCGATCTGCATCTACCCGATATGACGGGGGAGGCGGTGCTCGCTGGGCTCAAGGCCGACGAGCGCACTGCCGCAGCTCCGGTGATCATCGTCAGCGCGGACGCGACGAAGAACAGAATCCGGGAGCTGCTGGCAGCTGGTGCGCATGACTACATCACGAAGCCATTGGTCATCAAGGACTTCCTGGCCTCGGTGGATACCGCGCTCGCTGCCGGCCCATAGGCT
>DATFFJ010000189.1:0-18289 GCA_035250065.1 Aeromicrobium sp.
CCTCGGATTCGAGCTGCTCAATGAGGCCCGTGCGGGAGTGGGCACCGTCGGAGAGGTATTCCTCTGCCTTCTGCCTCGCCTCCTTCTGGGAGGCGGTCTCCTTGGGGGTCTGTTCCACTTGGGGCTTCTCGGACGACTGACCACTGCCAGCCTCTGGCCCCTCCTTGTCGGGGCCGCACGCGGTCAGCATGCCGACGATCAGCATTGCCGGTAGGAACAGCCGCAGAATCGTGCTCATTGGTCCTCTCTCCCTTCCCCCGTGCAAGGCATGATGCTCCCGCCCGCATCCTTTGTCACGGAACGACCGGCCGCACGCCCGTGATGTACCCGACTTCGGCGGCTAGCCTCGGCGTGTGGCGCGGCTTCTGGTTGTTCATCACTCACCGAGCAGGTCGATGCAGGACTTGCTGGAGGCTGTGGTGGCTGGCGCATCGGACGAGGCCATCGAGGGCGTTGAGGTCGTCGGCCGTCACGCGCTCGATACGACGGCCGAAGACGCCTTGGCTGCTGACGGCTACATCCTGGGAACGACCGCCAACTTCGGGTACATGAGCGGCGCGCTCAAGCACTTCTTCGACTCCACGTTCCTCGCGATCGGGGGCGCGCTGGACGAGAAGGGCGGCGCTGGTGCCTCCGCCGGCGCCACCAGCAAGCGCCCGTTCGGGCTATTCGTGCACGGGCGATACGACACCACCGGAGCTGTGCGGTCGATCCTGTCCATTGTCCAGGCCCTGGGCTGGCGCCAAGCTTGCGAGATCCTTGAGGTCATGGGTGACGTCGACGACGGTCACCGAGCGGACGCCTATGAGCTCGGGGCGACTCTTGCCGCCCATGTGATGGAGAACCGATGATCCGCAAGCGGGTCATCGTCCACGGCCGCGTGCAGGGTGTCTATTTTCGCGCCGAGTGCGCCGAAACGGCACGAAGGCATGGCGTACACGGCTGGGTCAGCAACCAGCCGGACGGCACGGTCTACGCCGAGTTCGAGGGGACTCCCGACGCCGTCGAAGCCGTGATCGACTGGTGCCACGCCGGCTCGTCCCGCGCGGCGGTGACCCACGTGGACGTCAGCCCGTTGGAGCCCACCGGAGAGACCGGGTTCTCAGTCCTCTGAACCGGGCTTCACGGTGGCCGCGACCTTGACCGTCGATTCGTCGGCCTGCGGCGGGACGTACTCGAGCGTGGCGCGCACCAGGAAGTGATCGGACGGTATGGGCTCGATCAGTTCGCCGTCGTCGTCGTACCGGGCGACCACGCGGTAGTACGGCACGGCCAGCTGGTTCGAGGCGAAGATCCAGTCCACGCCATTGCCGTTCTCGTCTTCGTCTCGGCTGTAGTCGTCGGTGTCCTCCCGGAACCCGTTGAAGGAGCGCAAGTGTGCATCCTTCTTGACCTTGGCCCGCGCACCGCTGACCTCGTAGGTGTCGTACTGCTGGCCGAGGACGTCGCCGAAGCCGCGCTTGTACATCTCCGGGAGCATCACGTCGGCCGGCTTCTCCAGCTTGGTCGTGTTGAAGTCACCGGCGACAACCACCCAATGCGCCTGCGTGATCCTCTTCAGCGCCCTGATGTGCCACACGAGTTCCGACCACTGGCGCAGGTCAGCGCGGTCGTTGTCGGGCGCGAGGTGGGTGGTGACGAACAAGACGTTCCAGCCACTCGGCCGGTGCGTGAAGGTGGCCCAGGCAAACCAGCGGTCGACTTCGCCGTCCCCCACCTGGTGCTCGTACTCCCTGCCGCCCCACTTGGTGAGCTGCAGGACCCGGGTGTCGTAGAGGATGCGGTTGTCGTAGCCGAGGTCGCTATCCGGTCCGGGAGCCATCGAATACACCGGCGCTCCGTAGACCGCCTTGGACCGAGCGTTGACCAGGTCGAGCAGGCTACGGCGCTCGTCAGCTCGGTAGACCTCTTGCACTCCGAGCACGTGCAGCTTCTCGCCGAGAATGCCCGCCGCGACAAACGGACCTCGCTCATCCCAATCGTCGCCCGGGTTGTGGATGTTGTACGTCCCGACCGCCAGTTGCATCGGACCCTTGGTCATGTACGTCGCCGGGGCCGACCATTCACTCTGCTGATCTGAGGAGCGACCGACCACGCTCACCCGCACGTGGTACGTCGTGCCGGGATCGAGATTGGGGATGACGAGCGGCTTGGGACGCTCCGGGTCCGGCGTGAGAACCGTGATGACCTCGTCACCGACGAAGTTGTTCGCAGGGGCCACCTGGACCCGGTAGGAGGACGCCTTCGGGACCCTGTTCCACGAAACCTGGAGCCAGTTCGGCGCGCTCGCGACACCGCGCACGGCGGTCGGGGCCGAGAACGCACAGGGCCCCTGAGGGCAGGCGCGCTCGTCCGGGATCGAGTGCAGGGCCAACGACAGCACGCAGCCGAGCAGGGCTGCGACGATGCCATGGCGACCGAACTTCACCGAGTGAGTGTAGGCACGGTTTCAAACCCGTGCGGACGGATTTTCGAGGTCGCTGGCACCGTTCGACTTCGCCAGCGCAAACGCACACACCTACTGCGCGATGATCGCCCACACCAAGAAATGGTCAGACATCAGGTAATCCATGATGTAGCCCGTTCGTGGCTGGGCATACACCCGGTAGTAAGGGGCCTTGAGTGCCTTCGACACGAAGATGTAGTCGATGCTGTTGCTGTTGCGATTCGTCGCCACGCTGTACTCGCGGACGTCCCGACGGCCGCGGTTCGATGAGCTGATCCAGGCATCCACACGTTTCGTCGGGTTGCGGTAGGTCGAGTAACTGTTCCGGATCTGGCCGAGCACATCCTCGTAGCCGTAGCTCCGCGACGCCGCCAACATGGTCGCCGGCGGTTCGAACTTCGTGGTGTTGAAGTCGCCGGTGATGATGACGTTCAGGGGGACGCTGGAGCCTGCCACCTTCTTCTTCACCCATGCGAGGAGTGCGCTCCATTGCCGGACGTCTGCGTAATCGCTGCGCGGGGACAAGTGCGTCGTCACGAACAGGAGATAGCGACCACTGGCGTAATGCTCGAACTTGCCCCAGGCGAATGCACGATCCTCGTCCCCGTACTGATAGCCGTATGACGCGCCACCCGACTCGAGGAGCCTGTACAACCGCTGGTCGAAGACAACGCGGCTGTCCTGACCAATCTCCTCCTCAGGTTCGGGAACCATGCGGTAGAAGTCACCACCGGCCGCCTGGTTCAGGTACGAGAGCATGCTGCTTCGGTCGTCGTCCTCGAACACCTCCTGCACACCGAGCAACCGCACGCCTTGCCCGACGATCGCAGCGGCAGATCGAGGCCCGCGCGTGGTCCACGGGCCTTGCGACGTCGAATCGGGGTCCTTGATGTTGTAGGTGCCGACGGCGATCCTCATCAGCGGCTTGGTCGCGTAGCTCGCCGTCGCGGACCAGTCACTTCTGGGGTTTCCGGTGGAATCGGTGACCCCGACCCGGAAGTAGTAGCGCGTGCCGGGCGTGAGATTGGTCAGGCGATACGTCGTGCCTTGGACGGGCTTGACGATCTTGCGGTTGGTCAAGTCAGACCGGGTGGCGTACAGGACCTGGTAGTAGGACTCGCCAGGAACGGCGTCCCATGCAACCTGAAGGCTGATCTGTGTACTGGAGACGCCGCGGACGTTGGTCGGCGGACTGACCGCCCACGCGGCGTCGGCCGGCGCAACGGCAACGCTCAGGGAGAGCGCGAGCGCCGTCCCGACAGCACGCACGAGTATCCGAGAAGCGGCCACGTATCGAGCGTAAGGCTCCACTCGACCGGTCGATCGGAACCTCGGTGAAGATTTCAGTCAAAATCCGAGTCTGCGCAGCTGCTTGGGATCGCGCTGCCAGTCCTTGGCGACCTTCACGTGGAGATCCAGGAACACCGGTGAGCCGAGGATTCGTTCGATCTGGGTGCGCGAGGCCGACCCGATATCACGGAGCCGCGCGCCCTTGTGGCCGATGACGATTCCCTTTTGGCTGTCGCGTTCGACGAACACACTGGCGTGTACCTTGACCGTCTTTCCCGGGATCACCTCATCGACCGTCACCGCGATCGAATGCGGCAGCTCGTCGCGGACCCCCTCAAGCGCCGCCTCCCGAATGACCTCGGCGATCAGTGTCTCTTCCGGCTCGTCGGTGAGCTGGCCCTCCGGGTAGAGCGGCGGCCCCTCGGGCAGGGTGGCCAGCAGCAAGTCGGCCAGCAGGTCGACCTGCTCCCCCGATACAGCTGACACCGGGACGACGTCGTGCCAGACGAGCTCCGCGTCGTCGCCCGCCTTCTGAATGGCGGTCAGGTGCTCGGCAAGGCGCTCCTTGGAAACGAGGTCGATCTTGGTGGCGATCGCCAGGACCGGCTTCCGGCGGAGCCGAGCGATCTCGCCGATGAGGTACCGGTCGCCCGGCCCGATGCGCTGGTCGGCCGGCAGGCACACGCCGACGGTGTCGACTTCGCTCCAGGTGGTGCGCACGAGGTCGTTGAGCCGCTCCCCCAGCGTCGTTCGCGGTTTGTGCAGGCCCGGGGTGTCAACGAGCACGAGTTGTCCATCCGCACGATGGACCAAGCCGCGGATCGCGTGCCGCGTGGTCTGCGGCCGCGACGAGGTGATGGCGATCTTGTCGCCGACGAGCGCGTTCGTGAGCGTCGACTTACCGGCATTGGGGCGGCCGACGAAGCAGGCGAAGCCGGAGCGGAAGCTGTGCTCGGTCACGTGGTCAGGACCTGGACGACGTCGCCGTGGAGATTGGCGACGTAGACGGCAACCCCTTCTCCGCCCACCTCACGGACCGTGGCCACGCTGACGACGGGATTCTCGGCAGCGGAGACGACGGCAGCCGCCTCCAGCCCGGTGGCGCCCGCCGAGACGGCTTGGGCGACCGCAAGATCCAGCGCGCCGACGCGGAAGGACGCCAATGCCACCGGGGCGGCCGCGTAGGACCGTCCGTCCGCGTCACGCACCGCAGCGCCGTGGTCGGCGCCGATCCGCACCATGGACGCGCGAGCGAGCGTCACCAACTTGGCGTCCTCGGCGCCCAGATCACTCACGCTCCGAGGCTATCTGGGGGTCCACCCTGCACGGAGTGCTTGGGGGATTCCTCGGCGGAAACGCGGCTGACGTGCACGGTCGCGATCCGGTTGCGGCGGCCGGTCGGACCCTCGGCCCGCAACAGCAGCCCCGCGACTTCCACCGAGCTGCCCGGGATCGGGACCATCCCGAGATGCTTTGCGAGCAACCCGCCCACTGAATCCACGTCCTCATCCGGGATGCGCACGTCGAACAGCTCGGCCAGGTCGTCGATGTCGCATCGCGAGTTGACCCGGTACGCGCCATCTGACAGCTCGACGACATCGGGCGTCTCGGTGTCGTACTCGTCGGCGATCTCACCGACGATCTCCTCGACGATGTCCTCAATGGTGACCATGCCCGCCGTGCCGCCGTACTCGTCGACGACGATCGCTACGTGCGTGCGGCCGGCTTGCATCTCGCGGAGCAGGTCGGCCGCCTTCTTGCTGTCCGGGACATAGAGGCAGGGACGCATGATCGATTCGACCCGCTCCACCGACTCGGCGGTGTGGTTGTCGAAGACGCGCCGGGTGACATCCTTCAGGTAGGCCATGCCGACGACGTCGTCGAGGCTCTCGTCGATGACTGGCAGGCGGGAGTACCCGCTGCGCAGGCACAGCGACATCGTCTGGCGCAGTGTCTTGGTGCGCTCGATGAAGACCAAGTCCGTGCGAGGCACCATCACTTCACGGACCACGGTGTCACCGAGCTCGAACACCGACTGGATCATCCGTGACTCATCGGACTCGATGACGTCCGACTCCACCGCCAGGTCGACCAGTTCGCGCAGCTCGACTTCGGACGCGAACGGTCCTGCTCGGAACCCACGGCCCGGGGTCAACGCGTTTCCGATGGCGATCAGCAGCTTGGGGATCGGTCCGAGCAACCACTCGGCCGCCATGACCGGGAGCGCAGAGGCGAGGGCGATCGACTCAGCGTGCTGCCGTCCCATGGTGCGCGGGCCGACACCGATCGCGACGTAGTTCACGAACGCCATCGCCACGATCGCGATGCAGATCAGAGCCCAGTACGGCAGTTCGAAGGTGGCTAGAGCAGCGACCTGGAGCGTTGCCAAGACCACCGCGGCCGTCTCGCACACGACGCGCAGCAGCAGGACACAGTTGAGGTAGCGGGCCGGCTCGTCGAGGATCGTCACCAAACGGGTGGCGCCGGTCCGCTGCTCGTCGACGAGCTCGCGGGCCCGGGCGCGGGAGAACGACGAGAGCGCGGCGTCGACCGCACCGAGCACACCGGCGACGACGGTCAGCGCCGCTGCCACCAGCCAGAGCATTACGACTCGACCCCATGGCTCATGATGCGTCGCCGCTCTGCCATTCCAGCAGCAGGCGGCCCTGGATCCCGAACATCTCGCTGTGTTCGTCCGGCGTCGCGTGGTCGTAGCCGAGCAGGTGCAGAAGTCCGTGCACCGTGAGGAGCTCGATCTCGTCCCGTGCCGAGTGGCCGGCGGCCGGTGCCTGCTGCGCGGCGACCTGCGGGCACAGGGCGATGTCGCCGAGGTAGCCGGCAGGCTGATCGCCTGCTAATCCGGCACCGTCGGGGTCCCCATCCCGCTTGCGGCCGGGCTTGAGCTCGTCCATGGGGAACGACAGGACGTCGGTCGGGCCGGTGGAGCCCATCCACTTCTCGTTGAGCACGGTGATGGTCGGCAAGTCCACGAGGCGCAACGTCACCTCGGTGGCCGGGTGCAGCCGCATGCGGCGCATGACGAACCGGCACAGCTGCGTGAGCGCTACGACGTCGATGTCGACGTCGGAGCCCGATTCATCGAGAACGTCGACGTTCATGCTCGCCACCACGGGGTCCCCCATGTGATGCCGCCGGGCTGCCCGCGTCGTAACTCTCGTAGGCGGCGACGATGCGACCGACGAGCTTGTGCCGCACGACGTCCTGGGTCGTGAGGTTGGTGAAGGCGATGTCGTGAACGCCGTCGAGGATGTCGCGGACCACGCGAAGACCGCTCGTGGCCCCGCCGGGGAGGTCGACCTGCGTGACATCACCGGTGACGACCATCTTCGAGCCGAAGCCGAGCCGGGTCAGGAACATCTTCATCTGCTCGGCGGTGGTGTTCTGCGCTTCGTCGAGGATGATGAACGCGTCGTTGAGGCTCCGCCCCCGCATGTAGGCGAGCGGGGCGACCTCGATCGTGCCGGAGGTCAGCAGTTTGGGGATCGACTCCGGGTCGATCATGTCGTGCAACGCGTCATACAGCGGCCGCAGGTATGGGTCGATCTTCTCGCTGAGCGTGCCCGGCAGGTAGCCGAGCCGTTCGCCGGCCTCGACGGCTGGCCGCGTCAGGATGATGCGCGTGACTTCCTTGGCCTGCAGCGCCTGGACGGCCTTCGCCACGGCAAGGTACGTCTTGCCGGTGCCGGCCGGGCCGATGCCGAACACGATCGTGTGCTTGTCGATGGCGTCGACGTAACGCTTCTGGTTGAGCGTCTTCGGCCGAATGGTGCGGCCGCGGTTGCTCAGGATGTTGAGGCTGAGGACGTCGGCGGGACGCTCGGACGTCTCGGCCTGCAGCATGGTGATGCTGCGCTCGACCAACTCGGAGGTGACGCCCTGGCCGCTGCGGACCATGGCCACGACCTCGTCGAGCAGCCGCTCGACGAAGGCAGCCTCGGCCGGCGAGCCCGTGACGGTCACGACGTTGCCACGCGCGTGCAGCGAACCATCGATCTCGGCCTCAATGAGTCGAAGGAACTCGTCGGCGGGACCGAACACGGCAACCGTGGGAAGGCTGGTCGGAACCGTGAAGGTGTACTGGACTGCGTCGTCCGTATTGGGCTCACTCATTGGTGACTCAAGCGTAGACCAGGCTGGTTAGCCGGGCGGCCACGTCAGGAGCCGGCCGCCGATGACGTGGGCGTGGCAGTGAAAGACGGTCTGCAAGGCGTCGCGTCCGGTGTTGAAGACCAAGCGGTAAGACCCACCGTTCTCGCTCTCGGCCACCTGCTGCGCGAGCTCCAGCACAGCGATCGCGGACTCGGGGTCAGCGGCCGCCAGGGTGCCGATGTCAGGCTCGTGCCGCTTCGGGACGACGAGCACGTGGACGGGCGCCTGGGGGTTCAGGTCACGGAACGCGAAGGCGAGCGACGACTCGGCCACCCGGTCCGACGGGATCTCCCCCGCGACGATCTTGCAGAACAGGCACGTGTCGTCGGTCTCTGCCATACCGCGAGCCTAACGGCGAGCTAACGCAGCGCGTCGCGGATGCGCCCGAAGACGCTGCGCTGCGTGGGGCCGAGGCGGGCCTCGGGGGCCGTCTCATTCCGCGCCTCCGCCAGCTGGCGGAGCAGGTCGCGTTGGGCGTCGTCCAACGCGTTGGGCGTCTCGACGAGGACCTGGACGACGAGGTCGCCGCGCGTTCCGCCACGCAACCGGGGAACACCCTGGCCACGCAGCATCAGCCGCTCGCCGGACTGGAGGCCGGCCGGGATCTCCAAGCCGACCGTGGCCGGCTCCCGGTCGAGGTCGGCCTCGAGCGTCGGCAGGTCCAGGTGGGTGCCGAGGGCGGCTGCCGTCATCGGGATGGTCACATGGCAGCGCAGCTGGTCGCCCTGGCGCTCGAAGAAGGGATGACGCTTGACGTCGATCTCGATGTACAGGTCGCCGGCCGGACCGCCGCCGGGACCGATCTCGCCTTCGCCGGCGAGCTGGATGCGGGTGCCTTGGTCGACGCCGGCGGGAATGGTGACATTCAACGACCGGCGGGCCCGGACCCGGCCGTCGCCGCCGCACTCGATGCACGGGTCCGTGATGACCGAGCCGAAACCGTGGCAGGCCGGGCACGGGCGCGAGGTGCGGATGTCGCCGAGCAGGGACCGCTGGACCTGCTGGACGTTGCCGTGCCCGTGACAGGTGGTGCATCGTGTCGGCGCGGCACCCTCACGTGCGCCGGAGCCGTCGCAGGTGGTGCAGACGACGGCGGTGTCGAGCTTGATCTCGCGCGTCGTACCGAACGCGGCATCGGCCAAGTCGACGGTGATCCGCAACAAAGCGTCCTGACCGCGCTGAACCCGCGGCCGCGGCCCGCGCGGCGCGGCTTGGCCGAAGAAGGCGTCCATGATGTCGTCGAAACTGAAGCCCTGCCCGAACCCATGGCGGGCTCCGCCGAGCGGGTTGCCGCCGCGGTCGTAGACCGACCGCTTGGCCGGGTCAGACAGCACCTCATAGGCGGTCGAGACGTCCTTGAACCGGTCGGCTGCGTCGGCGGCGTCGTTGACATCTGGATGCAACTGCCGGGCCAGCCGGCGGTAAGCCTTCTTGATCTCGTCGGCGGTGGCGGTGCGGCTCACGCCCAGGATCTCGTAGTAGTCAGCTGCCACGTCAGTCCTCGTTCAGCAATCGGCCGACGTAGCGGGCCACGGCCGCGACCGCGGCGATCGTGCCGGGATAGTCCATCCGGGTTGGGCCGAGCGTTCCCAAGGCCGAGCCGCCCTCGCTGGCGCCGTAGGTCGACGACACGAGCGCCATGGACGCGAGTCCTTCGGTGCCGGTCTCGCTGCCGATGCGGACCTGCGGGCCGGGCGCCGCAGCCTCGCCGAGCAGCTTGAGCAGGACAACCTGCTCCTCGAGCGCCTCGAGCACCGGCTGGATGGCTTGGTCGAAGTCGTGGCCGAACCGGGCGAGGTTCGCGGTGCCGCCGACCGCGATGCGCTCGGTGGAGCGCTCGCTGGTGAGAGTGTGCGACAGCGCCGAGACGATGGAGGTAACAATCGGCCGATGCCGCGGCGCGAACCCGTCGATCGCTTCGGCCAAGCGCACGGAGGCCTCGCCCAGGCGCTGGCCGACGGTCGCACCCGTGAGCCGCGTGCGCAGTTGGCCGACCAGCGCCTCGTCCGGAGTGCTCTCCAGCTCGATGATGCGCTGCTCGACGCGTCCGCTGCTGGTGATGACGACCACCAGCATGCGGGCGTTGTCCAGGGGCACGAGCTCGACGTGCCGAACGGTGGCCAGGCTCAGCGACGGGTACTGCACGATTGCGATCTGGTTGGTCAGCTGCGCGAGCACCCGGACGCTGCGTTGGACGACGTCGTCGACGTCGACCGCACCGCTGAGGAAGGTCTCGATGGCGCGGCGCTCGGCGGCTGACAGCGGCTTGACCGTCGCCAGCCGGTCGACGAAGATCCGGTAGCCCTTCTCCGTGGGGATGCGTCCGGCGCTGGTGTGCGGCTGCGAGATGTAGCCCTCCTCTTCGAGGATCGCCATGTCGTTGCGGATCGTGGCCGGCGAGACGCCCAGCTGGTGCCGATCGAGCAACGACCGGGAACCGACCGGCTCGTGTGTCGCCACGTAGTCCTCGACGATGGCGCGCAGAACGTCCAGTCGCCGGTCGTCGGCCATCGCGCACCTCCGTTCGCTGACCAGCCCGCGAGCCTGCTGGCACTCGCCGGGGGCAACTGCCAGTCTAACGAGGTGGCTCACGACCGTCCCCCAAGCACGCCTCGCGTGCAGGGAGGTACCCCCAACGTTGGCGACGTGCTGGCCGGCGATTGGCGAGAGCCAGCTCATGGCCGGACGACTGAGCAATCGGCCGAGCTCGGGCTCGTCGTTGAGGACGTCACCACCGGGTGGTGCGGCGAGATCGTCCGGGTCGATGCCGACCTCGGGACGGTTGATCTGGAAGACCGACGGAACGTCCGCAAGACCTTCCGACTCGGACCCGGGTTCTGGCTGGACGGCAAACCAGTCTCACTGACGGTGCCGATGAAGGCTGCGCCGTCCCGCTCCACACGGACCGCGTCAGGCTCGGTTGCCGTTCAGGACGCGCGGGCCAAAGTGGCGCTTCCCTCCCGCATCTGGGTTGAAGGCCGTCACGACGCCGAGCTCGTCGAGAGGGTGTGGGGCGATGACCTGCGCGTCGAGGGCGTGGCTGTCGAACACCTCGGCGGCATCGATGACCTCGCGGCCGCCGTGGCTTCGTTTTCGCCGGGTCCCGATCGTCGTCTGGGTGTCCTGGTTGACCATCTCGTCCCGGGTTCGAAGGAATCGCGGATCGCGGCGCAGTTCGCCGGGAACCCGCACGTACTCGTCGTCGGGCATCCCTTCGTCGACGTCTGGCAGTCGGTCAAGCCGGAGCGACTCGGTGTCGACGCGTGGCCGGTCATCCCGCGCGGTATTGAGTGGAAGCACGGCGTCTGTGAGGCGTTCGGCTGGCCACACTCCGAGCAGGCCGACATCGCTCGAGCGTGGCAGAAGATCCTTGGTTCTGTCCGTTCGTATGCCGATCTCGAACCCGAGCTGCTCGGACGCGTCGAGGAGCTCATCGACTTCGTGACCTCGGAGTGAGCGAGATCCCGAAGGCCTAGTGTCAAGGCATGCACGAGGTTGTGGAGCTTGAGCGAAGCTTGTGGGAGCCGCAGAACCGAAACAACCCCGACCTCGTCGACCGGCTGCTCCATCCTGACTACCTCGAGGTCGGATCATCGGGGCGCACCTGGACCAGGCAGGAAATCCTCGAGCCGGTCGGCGAGTTCGACGCTGAGCTGGCCGACTTCGGCGCGGTCGAAGTTGCTCCGGGGGTTGTCCTCGTCACGTATACGAGCCACCTCGAGGAGCTGCCAGGCATCGACGAAATCACCAAGCGGCCAGTCAGGCGGACGTCAGTGTGGCTCCGCAATGGCGAGCGATGGCGTCTCCGCTATCACCAGGCAACGCCCGACCTCGAGTCCTGATCTACGTCACCGAGCGGATGACGTGGTCGGCGAGAAGGCGGCCCCTGAGGGTCAGTACGGCTCGGCCGTCGGCAACGTCCAGTAGTCCGTCGGCGCGCATTGCTTCGACCTGGGTGATCCGGTCGGTGCCGATCCCGTCCCGCAGGCGGAGCCGGAGCATCACGTCCTCGAGCGCCGCGGTGTCCGCGTCGATGTCCTCGCCATCGGCCTCCGGCGACTCCCCCGCCGCCAGCCGTTGCGCATAGGCCGCAGGGTGCTTCACGTTCCACCAGCGGCGTCCGGCGACGTGGCCGTGTGCGCCGGGTCCGATGCCGAGCCAATCGGCACCGGTCCAGTAGAGCTCGTTGTGACGGCAGCGGGCGGCCGGTGACTTCGCCCAGTTCGACAGCTCGTACCAGTCGAAGCCGGCGGCGGCCAAGACGGAATCGGCCACCTCGTACTTGGCGGCAGTCTCGTCGTCGTCCGGCATCACGACCTCACCGCGCGCCACCTTGCGGGCGAAGGCCGTGCCGTCCTCGACGATGAGCGCATAGGCACTCACGTGATCGATGTCCAGCGCCACCGCCGCATCGAGCGAGACGCGCCAGTCATCGAGCGATTCGCCCGGCGTACCGTAGATCAGGTCGACGCTGACATGCTCGAATCCGGCTCCGCGTGCCCATGCGACCGCCATCGGAACTCGTTCGGGGTCGTGCGTGCGGTCGAGCATCGCGAGGACGTGCGGCACCGCCGACTGCATGCCGAAAGAGATGCGGGTGAACCCGCCGGAGCGGAGCTCAGCCAGCGATTCTGGGGTGACGCTGTCCGGGTTGGCCTCGGTGGTCACCTCAGCGTGCGGCACGAGGCCGAACTCGGTGTTGAGGGCGTCGAGGAGGCGGACGAGATCTCCCGTCGGAAGCTGGGTCGGCGTGCCGCCCCCGAAGAACACCGTTTCGACGGGCCGGGGACCGAAACGAGCACTGGCTTGACGAATCTCGGCGATCGCGGTGTCGGTATAGGACGCCCGCGTCGCCCCTTCGCCCAGTTCGTCGGCGGTGTAGGTGTTGAAGTCGCAATACCCGCACCGCACCGAGCAGAACGGGACGTGGACGTAGATCCCGAATCGCGTCAGGCGTAAAACCCTTCGAGGATGTCGCGGAAGTTGTCCTCGACGACCTTGCGCTTGACCTTGAGGCTGGGCGTGAGCTCACCGGACTCCACCGTGAGATCGCGGTCCAGGATGGCGAACTTCTTGATCGTCTCCCAGCGGTTCAGCTTCGCGTTCAGCTCGTCGATCGCGTGCTGCATCTCCTCCTTGATCTGCGGAGACGCCGCGATCTCGGCGTACGACTTGTCGGCGAGACCGTGCTGGGCGGCCCATGAGGTCGCCGCGTCGGGTTCCAACGTGATGAGCGCCGAGCAGAAGTTGCGTTCATTGCCGTGCACGATGACATTGCCGACCAAGGGCGTGATCCCCTTGAGCAAGCCCTCGATGTGCGTCGGCGCGATGTACTTGCCACCCGAGGTCTTGAACAAGTCCTTCTTCCGGTCGGTGATCCGGAGGAAGCCATCGGCGTCGATCTCGCCGATGTCGCCGGATGCAAACCAGCCGTCGGCGAGCATCGCCGACGACGTCTCCGCTTCAAGATTGTGATAGCCGCGCATGATGTTCGGGCCCTTGATCAGGACCTCGCCGTCCTCGGCGATCTTGATCTCCGAGCCTGGCAGCGGCAAGCCAACCGTGCCAAGTTTGAAGGCGTCGGGGCGGTTGACCGTAGCGCCGGCCGACGTCTCGGTGAGGCCATAACCCTCGAGGATGAGCATGCCGGCAGCGTGGAACCACTCATTGACGTCCAGCGACAACGCCGCGGAGCCGGAGATGAAGAACTTGATCCGGCCGCCGAAACGCTCGCGAACCTTGCTGAACACGAGCTTGTCGGCGAGCGCGTGCTTCGCCTTCAGCACCGGGGAGATCGGCTGCCCGTTGCGGACCGCGCGACTGTGTGCAAGGGCGACACCCTCGGCCCAGCGGAACAGCTTGAGCTTCGCCCCACCCTCCTTCTCCATCATCGCGGCGACGCCGCCGTAGGCCTTTTCGAAGATGCGCGGAGCGGCACCCATGAACGTGGGCTTGATGATCGCCAAATTGGAAACGATGCGCGGGACACGGCCATCGATCGCCGACGCGTAGCCGATGGCCAGCTGTGCGCCGAGCAGGACCTTGCCGAAGGAGTGCGCCATCGGCAGCCAGCGGAACTCCACGTCGTCCTCATTGAGGAAGCCGGCGGCCTTCATCGTGTACGCCTCGTAAGCCCATCCGTCATGCGAGAGGCGGACGCCCTTTGGCTTGCCCGTCGTGCCAGACGTGTAGATCAGCGTGGCGAGCGAATCCGGGGTGATCGAAGCGACTCGGTCCTCGACCGCGGTCGGATTGTCGGCCAGGTACTTGGCGCCGCGTCGCTCGAGTTCATCCAGTCCGATAACCCAGTCTTCGCCGAGGGCGCTTGGCTCAAAGGTGATGGCGGTCGCGACATTGGGCAGGGCGGCACGCTGCTCGACCAGCTTCTTGACCTGCTCATCGTCCTCGGCGAAGACGATGCGGCTGTCGGAGTCGGCCAGGATGTAGGCGGTGTCCTCGGCGCCGGTCGACGGGTAAACGGTCGTGGTCGCGGCCGCGGAGGCGTTGATTGCCAAGTCGGCAAGGATCCACTCGTACCGGGTGCTGGCGGCGATCGCGGCGCGCTGGCCGGGCTCGATGCCCAGCGACACGAGGCCAGCGGCCAATCGGGTCACCCGGTCACCGACGTCGCTCCAGGTCATCGAGTGCCAAGCGTCGTCGGCATCGGGGTAACGGATGGCCTCGCGATCCCCAGACTGCTTGACCCGGTCGAAGAACATGTGCGCCACGCTCGGCGGACGGCCGTTGATGGTGGCGAGCTGATCCGGGGTGACGGCCGCTACGTTCATGCAAGTCCTCCGTGACGGGTGATCACGGTCACCCTAGACCACCTGTTTACCCCGAATTCAGCGGAATCAGCCCTTCGGGCCCTCCCCAGTTGATAGTGCCGCGATGAAGGCTTCCTGCGGAACTTCAACCCGGCCGACCATCTTCATCCGCTTCTTGCCTTCCTTCTGCTTCTCCAGCAGCTTGCGCTTGCGGGTGATGTCGCCGCCGTAGCACTTGGCCAGGACGTCCTTGCGCAGCGCGCGGATGTTCTCGCGGGCGATGATGCGCGCGCCGATCGCGGCCTGAATGGGCACCTCGAACTGCTGCCGCGGGATGAGCTCCTTGAGCTTGCCCGCGAGGGCGACGCCGTAGGTGTACGCGTTGTCTCGATGGACGATGGCGCTGAAGGCGTCGACCACCTCGCCCTGGAGCAGGATGTCGACCTTCACCAGATCGGCAGCCTGCTCGCCCGACGGCTCGTAGTTCAGGGAGGCGTAGCCCTTCGTCCGACTCTTCAGGGCGTCGAAGAAGTCGAACATGATCTCGCCCATCGGCAGGGTGTACCGGATCTCGACCCGGTCCTCCGACAGGTAGTCCATGCCACCGAGCGTGCCGCGCCGAGACTGGCAGAGCTCCATGATCGTGCCGATGTAGTCGGCTGGCGCCAGGATCGTGGCATCGACAATCGGCTCGTAGACGTGGGCGATCTTGCCCGAATTCGGGTACTCGCCGGGATTGGTGAGCGTCAGTTCGCTGCCATCTTCCATCTCGACGCGGTAGACGACGTTCGGCGCGGTGCTGATGAGGTCGAGATTGAACTCACGCTCCAGCCGCTCGCGCACGATCTCCAGGTGGAGTAGCCCGAGGAAGCCGATCCGGAAGCCGAAGCCGAGGGCGCCAGAGGACTCCGGTTCGTACTGCAGCGCGGCGTCGTTGAGCTGAAGCTTCTCAAGTGCTTCCCGCAGATTGGAGAAGTCGTCGCCGTCGATCGGGTACAGGCCGGAGAACACCATCGGCTTGGGATGCTGGTACCCGCTGAGCGGCTCCGTCGCCGGCTTGACCGCCGAGGTCACGGTGTCGCCGACGCGGCTCTGGCGGACCTCTTTCACCCCGGTGATGAGATAGCCCACCTCGCCCACGCCGATGGAGTCGCACTTCTTCGGCTCCGGCGAGATGACTCCGACCTCAAGCATCTCGTGGACGGCACCGGTCGACATCATCTTGATCCGGTCGCGATGCGTCAGCTTGCCGTCGAACACGCGGACGTATGTCACAACACCGCGGTAGGTGTCGTACACGGAGTCGAAGATGAGGGCCCGGGGTGGAGCATCGGCGTCTCCCGTGGGCTGCGGAACCTGCTCGACGATCGCGTGCAGCAGGTCCTCCACCCCCTGGCCGGTCTTCGCCGAGACGCGCAGCACGTCATCGGGGCTGCCGCCGAGGATGTGCGCGATCTCGGCGGCGTACTTCTCCGGGTTTGCGCTGGGCAGGTCGATCTTGTTGAGGACGGGGATGACGTGCAGGTCCGCGTCCATCGCGAGGTAGAGATTCGCCAGCGTCTGCGCCTCGATGCCTTGTGCCGCGTCCACCAGCAAGATGGCGCCTTCACATGCCTGCAGGCTGCGGCTCACCTCGTAGGTGAAGTCGACGTGCCCCGGCGTGTCGATCAGGTTGAGGACGTGCCCCTCGAACGGCAGCCGCACCGCCTGGCTCTTGATGGTGATGCCACGCTCACGCTCGATGTCCATCCGGTCGAGGTACTGCGCGCGCATGGCCCGGTCGTCCACCACACCGGTGTGTTGCAGCATGCGGTCGGCGAGCGTGGACTTGCCGTGGTCGATGTGGGCGATGATGCAGAAATTGCGCAGCAGCTCAGGCGGGGTGGCGCCGGGAGCAAGGGGCATGGGAACGGACATCGCCCGTACATTCCACCGCACCGGGAAAGTCAGCGAGACTGCAGGGCATCCAGGGCGACGGCTTGGGCAATCACGAGTCGACGATCGAGCGTCTCGTCGTCCACCGTGACGACGTAGTGGTCCTGCAACCGGGTGACCTTGTCGAACGACCCGATCTTCGTAGGGCCGATCAGCCAGTCGAAGTGATACTTCCACAGAAACGGGAACTCGCCGATCCAGGGGAGAAAGCTCCAGACCCGCCGGAACACGGCCAGCGCCCTGCTCCGCTCGGTGATGAGCACGGGGTCGTGGCCGGGTTGTTCCAGCTGCCAGGTGGACCGGAGCAGGGATGAAGCGAACTGCTTCGAGAAAACCCCGATCGGGGACCCTTCGCCGGTCACCACGTCATAGCCACTGGAGACATCGAGCGCCTTGCGGGCGCGAAACTCGGCGAGCACGGCCCGCTTCGCCTCGTCGGCGAACAGCGTGACGTGCTCGCGCAATTTCATCCGCTTCTGCTCGGCGAAGGCCACGAGCTCCCCCGGGTTGCCCGCACCGTCATCGGCGAACACCTGGTATCGGTTGACCATCATGGTCAGCTTCTGGTGAACGTGGAACCGGCCTTGCGCTTGGAGCGACGCTGCATCCACGCGCGCCAGCCTAGGTGTTCACAGGGTTCCCACAGCGCCATCCGACAACGCTCAAAGCCGTGGCCACCACGGTGTCGGGCATGCGAACGCTGCGCCGTCCCCAACGTTGGCACAGCCTGGGTGCCCTGAACCTCAGCCTCGTGGCGATCCTGCTGGGACTCGGCGGCGGCGGCGCGTGGCTGGTGCTCGAGTCCTCGGACACCAGCGAGACCGCGTCGACCTCCACGACCCGAGTCCAGCGCACCAACGTCACGTCGACCGTCTCGGCCGACGGAACCGTCGCCCCCAACGACAGCGCCGACGTGGACTTCAACACCGACGGAACGATCTCCCAGATCCCGGTCGAGGTCGGCGACCGGGTAAAGGTCGGCGACCCGCTCGCCTACGTCTCGAATCAAGCCGCTGGACAGGAGCTGACGGCGGCCAAGGCCGATCTGCGCGCGGCCAAGGCCAACCGTGAGGCGGTCGAGGAGGAGACCGAGGACAACGACGACGGAGACGCCACCACAGCGGAGATGAGCGACGAGGAGCGGGACAAGCAGCGCCTCGAGGCCAAGGCGAATGTGGAGAAGGCCGAGTTGGCTGTCCTGCAGGCGCAGGAATCGATGGACGATCTGGTGCTGCGCTCCCCTGTCGACGGAACCATCACCGCCATCAACGGCACCGTCGGCAGCTCGACCAACGGCCCGGGATCGGAGTCCGACGGCGACACCACGTTCGCGACGATCTCCGACCTGTCGTCGTGGGTGGTCGAGTGCGACTTCGCCGAGGCCGACGTGGCCAAGGTCAAGGAGGGCGACAAGGTGGAGATCACCTTCGGCTCCATTCCAGACGAAACGTTCACCGGGAAGGTCCGCAAGATCGACCTGACCGCAACGACCAGCGAGAACGTCACGACCTACGGCGTCGAGGTGGACGTCGTCAACGCGCCGTCGGAGCTGCGAGACGGCGCGTCGGCCAGTGTCACGGTCACCACGGCCAGCGCCACCAACGGCCTCGCCGTGCCGACGTCGGCCGTCACGACCGATGCGGAAGGACGATCGACCGTCAAGCTGGTCAAGGACGGCAAG
>DATFFJ010000190.1:0-5066 GCA_035250065.1 Aeromicrobium sp.
CGGATTTGCAGTCCGTTGCCTCGCCTCTCGGCCAACCCACCGCGGGATGGGTCGAGACCCGATCTCCGAGCGGATGACGGGATTCGAACCCGCGACCCTCACCTTGGCAAGGTGATGCGCTACCACTGCGCTACATCCGCAATACCCCTCACGGGGCGACTCGCAACCTTAGCCGATGCGCTCAGGTGCGCCCAAACAGGGTGAAGGGGTGAGACGGGTCGTCACCGGGGTGGCAATTGCTGCAGCGTCCACTTGTTGCCGTCGGGGTCGGCAAAGGTCACGAAGCGGCCCCAAGCCTGCTCGTCCACGCCCTCGGCATCGATGCCGGCGGACCGCAATTGTGCGAGAGCTGCGTCGGCATCTGGCACGACGGCCTGGATCACATCGAGGGCGCCTGGCTCGATGGTTCCGCCCAGTCCCTCGCCGAAGGCGAAGGAGCATGCCGAGCCGGGCGGGGTGATTTGCACGAAGCGAAGGGACTCGTTGACGCGCACGTCATGGTCGGCGTTGAAGCCGCACTGCTCCACGTAGAAGGCCTTGGCCCGATCGACGTCGGTCACGGGCAGGTGAATGAGTTCGATCCTTACGTCCATGTCAAGCGCCATGCGGGGCTCCTGTTCAGTTTTCGACGAGTGATTTCGTGCATCTGCATCTGACCACACGCCGGGGACAATTCGCGCGGCCTCACCGCCGTGGTGGGTGCCATCAGCCGCGATAGGTTAATGTCTACAGCCGCACGATCTGGGGCGTATGGCGCAGTGGTAGCGCGCTTCGTTCACACCGAAGAGGTCCTTGGTTCGAACCCAAGTACGCCCACGTGAGGAGCGAGCTCGAAAGAGCTCGCTCTTTCGTTTGCTCCGACGAACGTGGGCGTTGAGCAACGCGGAGCGTTGCGATCACGCCCACACAAGATTGAGCCGATTGCAACGGTTTGGATACTTCGCGCCGACGTCCGTGACTTCCCACCCGCCCCAGATGTTCTCAAGGGAAACCCGTGTGGTCACGAAGCGAAGATTGAAAGGTCCGGCGTGAACTCTGTCGTCACACTTGTTCTGCTCATACCACTGGTCAGCGCAGCTGTCGTCCTGGCAGCCATCTACAACGTGCGAATGTTCGGCTGGGCTGATGGTTTCTCAGAACGAGAGTCGCCCACGAGGCGACGTTCGTCGAACGCGAAGTAGTTCAAAGCTGACGTTGCGTTCACGCCCACCGAAATCGATCACGCCTTACGAGCCAGCGCCAGGCGCTCGAAGCCCAGCGAGAACGCTTCCACTCCGAAGTCCTTGAGCGAGTCCTCGGGGCCGACGTCGTGGATCGGCTCGAACCCGCAGTCGCGCAGGACATCCGCAAATCCGGTCGGAGAATAGGCGGTCACCAAGGCCTCGCCGCGCTGTGCGGTCATCGCCTTGAACATCTTTGACGGGTCCGTGCCCGGCCCGGTCCAGTCATCCTCGGGGAGGCAGTAGCTGACGGCGAGTGTGCACGGCGGAAGGGCCCGCAAGGTTGCGGTGATGGCCTCGGGTGTGAGGTACGGCGTGACCGCGATCCAGCTGATGAAGGGCAGGTCACGACCCAGGTCGATCCGTCCGAGGACGTCGGCGACTGACTCGCGTTCGAAGTCGCACGGAGCCCACACGTGCGCGGGTGGGACGTCCAACACGAGCGCCTCCAGACGCTCGCGCTTCCATTGCTGGGAGGCCGGGTGATCGATCTCGATGACGGTGCGATTGCCGTCCTGACGCCAGGCATAGGAATCGAGGCCGGCGCCGAGAATGACGTAGTGCGACGCCCCGGACTCGGCCAGCCAGTCCTCGACAAGGCGGGCGCGGATGGCCACCCACGCGGCGGCAGGGCCCACGGTTTCCCTTCCCATTGCCGCGTTCAGCTGGCCCATGAGCTGGTCGGCGGCCGGGCCGACGAGCGGCCACGCGAGCCAGTCCTTCAGGGCGGCTCCGTGCCCGTGTGCCATCAGGTGCCAACCGCGCCCGCACGCTGCCATCATCGCGGTGGTGCTCGCCACGCCCGTCTGGGAAACCGATTCGCCCGCCATTCGCTCATGGTCGCGAAGCCGGGCGCCTTCGGCAAGAGCCGACAAGGGCCCCCACCCCTTCCCACTAGGCTGACCTGCAAGAGCGCGACCCAGCCGTAGGGGTCGCCCGAGTGGAGGATGGTCATGGCCAAGGCCTGGGAGCAGTTCGCAGACAACCCGGCGGTCATCGCCACTCGCGTCAACGGCGATCTGAAAGACCTGTCCTACGAAGTAGTCGATGGCGACGCTCTCGAGCCGGTCACGATCGATTCGCCGGACGGGCTCGACATCCTGCGGCACTCGACGGCTCACGTCATGGCGCAGGCTGTCCAGGATCTCTACCCGGACGCCAAGCTGGGCATCGGCCCGCCGATCCGGGACGGCTTCTACTACGACTTCGACGTCGCTGAGCCGTTCACGCCGGAGGATCTCGAGAAGATCGAGACCCGGATGCGCAAGATCATCAAGGAGGGCCAGAGGTTCGACCGGCGCGAGGTCCTCGACGACGAGGCGCGCGCCGAACTCGCCGACGAGCCATACAAGCTCGAGCTGATCGGCCTTAAGTCGCAGGTTTCGACAGGCTCAACCACCGAAGTGGCCGAAGGCGCCAGCGTCGAGGTCGGTGAAGGGGGTCTGTCGATCTATGACAACCTGCGTCGCGACGGCCAGCTGGCCTGGAAGGACCTGTGCCGCGGCCCGCACCTGCCCACGACCAAGCGCATCCCAGCGTTCAAGCTGATGCGCAGCGCCGCTGCGTATTGGCGGGGCGATGAAAAGAACAAGCAGCTCCAGCGCATCTACGGCACCGCGTGGCCGTCGAAGGAAGAGCTCGACGACTACCTGCACCGAATCGAGGAGGCCCAGCGACGCGACCACCGTCGGCTAGGGCAGGAGCTCGACCTGTTCAGCTTCCCGGACGAGATCGGCTCCGGGCTCGCGGTCTTCCACCCGAAGGGCGGCGTCCTGCGCACGTCGATGGAGGAGTACTCCCGCAGGCGGCACGAGGAATCCGACTACGAGTTCGTCTACAGCCCGCACATCTCCAAGGCCCAGCTGTTCGAGGTGTCGGGCCACCTCGACTGGTACGCCGATGGCATGTATCCGCCCATGCAGCTGGATGCGGTGGGGGAGAAGCCCGGTCAGGACTACTACCTGAAGCCGATGAACTGCCCGATGCACAACCTGATCTTCCGCTCACGGCAGCGGTCATATCGCGAGTTGCCGCTGCGACTGTTCGAGTTCGGCACGGTCTACCGGTACGAGAAGTCCGGCGTCATTCACGGCATGACCCGCGCGCGCGGCTTCACGCAGGACGACGCGCACATCTACTGCACCCGCGAGCAGATGAAGGATGAGCTGAGCAGCCTGCTGACGTTCGTCCTCGACCTGCTGCGCGACTACGGCCTCGATGACTTCTTCCTCGAGCTGTCGACGAAGAACCCCGAGAAGTACGTCGGCGACGACGCGACCTGGGAGGAGGCCACGCGCACGCTGGAGGAGGTCGCGACCGCGTCCGGGCTGGAACTCGTCCCCGACCCGGGCGGCGCCGCGTTCTACGGGCCGAAGATCTCGGTGCAGGCCAAGGACGCCATCGGTCGGACCTGGCAGATGTCGACCATCCAGCTCGACTTCAACCTGCCGGAGCGGTTCGAGCTCGAGTACGCCGCCGCCGACGGCTCGCGTCAGCGGCCCGTGATGATTCACCGGGCGCTCTTCGGGTCCATCGAGCGCTTCGTCGCCGTGCTCACCGAGCACTATGGCGGCGCGTTCCCGCCCTGGCTCGCACCCGTCCAGGTCGTGGGTATCCCCGTTGCCGAGCGGCACGCGGATTACCTGGACGGCGTCGCCGCCCAGTTGAAGGCGCGCGGCATTCGGGTCGAGGTCGACCATTCCGATGAGCGCATGCAGAAGAAGATCCGGAATGCCCAGACCCAGAAGATCCCGTTCATGCTGATCGCCGGCGACCATGACATCGAATCCGGCGCCGTGTCCTTCCGCTTCCGCAGTGGCGAGCAGGAGAATGGAGTTGCCGTCGCCGACGCCATCGAGCGCATCGCGACAGCCGTCGAGTCGAAAGCACAGGTGTGACGTGACCGACGACGAAAACGAGTTCCTTGAGGGCGTGGGTGCGCCGGACGCCTTCCAGCGGCTCTGGACTCCGCACCGGATCGCGTACGTCAGGGGCGAGAACAAGCCGGACACCGGGGAGGTGGCCGAATGCCCGTTCTGCCGCATCCCGACGTTGGACGACGTCGACGGGCACATCGTGCACCGGGGCGAGACGGCGTACGTGGTGCTCAACCTGTATCCGTACAACCCGGGGCACATGTTGGTGTGCCCCTTCCGGCACGTCGCCGACTACACGGATCTGACCGACGAGGAGACCGCCGAGGTGGCCGAGTTCACCAAACGCGCCATGACCGTCATGCGGGAGGTCAGCCAGCCACACGGCTTCAACATCGGTTTGAACCAAGGTGGGGCGGCTGGCGCCGGCATCGCGGCCCACCTGCACCAGCACATCGTTCCGCGGTGGAGCGGCGATGCGAATTTCCTGCCGATCATCGGCCGGACCAAGACGGTGCCGCAGCTGCTCGACGAGACGCGGGCGTTGTTGGCCAAGGCGTGGGACTCGCTGGGGGACGCCTGATGCTGCAGCGCTTCCGCGAGTTCTGGACTCGCGTCGTGTCCGGGCCGGCCGACCTCCTTCTGAAATTGGGTGTGACGCCCGACCAGGTCACCTTCGTCGGCACGGTTGGCGTGGTCGCCGGGGCGCTGTGGTTCTTCCCGCGCGGTGAACTGCTCGTCGGGGTCTTGGTGATCACTGCCTTTGTCTTCAGCGACCTCATGGACGGTTACATGGCCCGCAAGACGGGCCACACCTCCAGGTGGGGCGCGTTCCTCGACTCGACGATGGACCGATTCGGTGACGCCGCCATCTTCGGTGGCCTGCTGCTCTACTACGTCGGTCCGCACGCGGAGACGATGCTGGGGACACCGATGATCTACGTCTACGTGTCCTTGGCCTGCCTCGTGCTGG
>DATFFJ010000191.1:0-5595 GCA_035250065.1 Aeromicrobium sp.
AGGTCGTTGTCGCGCTCCCAGCCGGTGACGATCTGCGGGGTGAGGGACGAGGTCGCCCAGGTGTCGAGGACGTCCGGATCCGCGATGAAACCGTGGGGTGCTCCGCGCTGCGATTCCTCGAATCCCGGAGGAGCCTGCGACGCGGGGTCGACGGGCAGGGCGTCTTCCGTTGCGAGGATGGGGTCGTCGTAGTCCGGCTCTCCGTCGGCGTCCAGGCGGTACCAGACCGGGAACGGGATGCCGAAGAAGCGCTGGCGGCTGATCAACCAGTCGCCGTTGAGGCCCTCGATCCAGTTGGTGAACCGGCTCTGCATGTACGGCGGTACCCAGGTGACCTCGTCGCCGCGCTTGACCAGTGCCGCGCGGAGATCGGCCGATCGTCCGCCGTTGGTGATGTACCACTGCCGGGTCGAGACGATTTCGAGCGGCTTGTCGCCTTTCTCGAAGAAGTTCGTCACCCGCTGGGTCGGCGTCGGCTCACCGTCGAGATCTCCGGAGTCGCGCAGCGCCTGAACCATGGCCTCGCGAGCACTGAATGTCGTCTTGCCCGCCATGTCGGTGAAGACGGCCTTTCCGGTGTCCGACGTGATCCAGTCCGGCACGTCGCGGAGGATGCGGCCATCACGGCCGATGATCGTGCGGTTCGGCAACTGCAGCTCACGCCACCATTGGACGTCGGTGAGATCACCGAAGGTGCAGCAGTGGACCAGGCCGGAGCCCTTCTCGGGATCGGCGGCGGGATGCGGCAGGATCGGCACCTCGACGCCGAACACCGGCGAGGTGGCGGTCTTGCCGAACAGGTGCTGGTAGCGCGCGTCGTCCGGGTGCGCGATGAGCGCGACTGCGGCCGCGGTCAGCTCAGGGCGGGTCGTTTCGATGTAGGCGGGCCCGTCCGGCGTGTGATACGCGACCCGGTGGTAGTGGCCCGGGTACTCGCGGGCCTCGAGCTCGGCCTGCGCGACGGCGGTCTGGAACGTGACGTCCCACAGCGTCGGCGCGTCTTGGCTGTACGCCTCGCCGCGTGCGAGATTGCGTAGAAACGCCCGCTGGCTCACGGCCTGCGCCTCGGCGCCGATGGTCGTGTAGGTCTGCGTCCAGTCCACGGACAGGCCGAGCGTGCGCCACAGGCCCTCGAAGACCTTCTCGTCTTCCACGACCAGCTCGTTGCAGAGGTTGATGAAGTTGCGCCGGCTGATCGAGATCTGGTTCTTGGGATCCGACTCGGCTGGCGGGACGAAGTCAGGGTCGTAGGGGAGGGACGGATCGCATCGCACGCCGTAGTAGTTCTGGACCCGGCGCTCGGTCGGCAGGCCGTTGTCGTCCCAGCCCATCGGATAGAACACTTCGCGGCCACGCATGCGCTGATAACGCGCGATCAGGTCGGTGTGGGTGTAACTGAAGACGTGACCGACGTGGAGAGACCCGGAGACGGTCGGTGGGGGCGTGTCGATCGAGTAGATCTGGTCGCGCGTCTTCGTCCGATCGAAGCGGTAAGTGCCCTGTTCCTCCCAGCGTTGGGACCAGGTCGCCTCGAGCCCCTCGAGGACGGGCTTCTCCGGAACAGTCACGGGAGGAAAGTCTAGGGCGACTGACATACTCGCTCCCGATGCGCCCCACATACGCCGAGGTCGAACAGGCCCTGCTCGGCCGATGGCCCGAAACCAAGCTCGAGCCCTCGCTCGACCGGATTCGCGCCCTCTGCCAGCTCCTGGGGGATCCGCAGGCGAACTACCCGGTCATCCACCTGACCGGGACGAACGGCAAAACGTCGACGGCCCGGATGATCGACGCCCTCCTGCGCCAGCTGGAACTGCGCACCGGCCGGTTCACGAGCCCGCACCTGCAGTCCATGACCGAACGCATCAGCATCGACGGCCAGCCGCTCGACGAGGACGCGTTCGTCGATGCGTTCGCCGACATCGCGGCCTACGCCCAGATCGTGGATGACTCTGCCGAACACCCGCTGTCCTTCTTCGAGATGACGGTCGGCATGGCCTACGCGGCATTCGCTGACGCCCCCGTCGATGTCGCTGTCGTCGAGGTCGGCATGGGCGGGGCCTGGGACGCAACCAATGTCGCCGACGGCGCGGTCGCTGTGATCACCCCGATCGGCATCGACCACGCGGCATACCTAGGCAATGACATCGTCGCCATCGCCGGTGAGAAGGCCGGCATCATCAAGCCCGGCGCGCAGGTCGTCAGTGCCCAGCAGGACCCGGCCGTCATGGAGGTCCTCGCTCGCCGGGCGGCGGAGGTTGGGGCCACGATGGTCGTCGAAGGTGCCCACTTCGGGGTGGTCGAGCAGTTCACCGCAGTGGGTGGCCAGCAGGTGACGGTCCAAGGCCTCGGCGCGCGGTACGACGATGTCTTCGTCCCCGTGCACGGCGCGCATCAGGCGCAGAACGCCGCGTGCGCCATTGCCGCCGTCGAGTCGTTCCTCGGCGGCAAGGCGCTGCCTGCCGACGTCGTCGTGGCGGCGCTGGGGGACGTCACGTCGCCCGGCCGGCTGGAGATCGTCCGGCGCAGCCCGACCGTGCTGCTCGACGCGGCGCACAACCCGCACGGAGTCGAGGCGGCCGTCGCAGCCATCCAGGAGAACTTCAACTTCGCGCCGCTGATCGGCGTCGTTGCGGTCATGGGCGACAAGGACGTCGAGCGCATCCTGGAGCTGCTTGAGCCGGTCTTGGCCCAGATCGTCTGCACGCAGAACAGCACGCCGCGTTCGATGCGCGCGACCGACCTGGCCGAGTCGGCCGACGCGATCTTCGGCGCGGACCGGGTCATCGTCGCGCCGCGGCTGGACGACGCACTCGAACGAGCGATCGCCTTGGCGGAGACGGCCGAGGGCTATGAGGAGGCGCTGGGCAGCGGGGGCGTCCTCGTCACGGGGTCGGTCGTCACGGTTGGCGAAGCGCGGGTGCTGCTGGGCGGGGAGCCGGAGTGAGCGAGGTCGTTCGGGGGCGGGCGACTCGCGGTATGTGCTCGGCCGTGCTCTCGTTCGAGGCTGTGATGATGCTGCTGAGCATCCTCGTGCTGAATGGCTTCTCGACGCTCTCCGTTCCCGTCGCTGCCACGCTCGGTGGCGGGATGGCGGCTGTATGCCTCCTCGCGATCGGCAGGCTGGGACGCCCGTCTGGCTACACGCTTGGGCACGCCCTCCAAGTCGCCATGATCGCCATGGGTGCGCTTGCGCTGCCGATTCTGTCCATTGGCCTGCTCTTTGCAGGGCTGTGGGTCGCCGCGTACCTGATCGGCATGCGTATCGATCGTGACCGGGCGATACGGTGACCGACGTGGAAAGAACTCTCGTCCTCATCAAGCCAGACGCCGTGCGGCGCGGTCTCGTCGGCCGGATCCTGACCCGGTTCGAGGAGAAGGGCCTGTCGATCGTGGCGATGGAGCAGCGTTCCATCGACGCCGAGATGGCCGATGCGCACTACCGCGACCACGTCGAGCAGTCCTGGTATCCGCCGCTGCGCGCCTTCGCGACGTCCGGGCCGCTGGTGGCGCTCGTGCTCGAGGGCGACGAGGCGATCGAGGTCGTCCGCGCGATGAACGGCGCCACCGACGGCCGTAAGGCTGCCCCCGGCACCATCCGCGGTGACTTCGGCCTGTCCAACCGGGAAAATCTGGTCCACGCCTCCGACGCGACCGAGTCAGCAGCCCGCGAGATCGCCCTCTGGTTCCCGTCGCTTTAGTCCCTAGCGCAGCGGCAGTTACCCTTGACGGCATGCCCGTCGAGTCTCTGTTTGCGCGCTTGGAGCCTGTGTTGCCGCAGGTGAGCAAGCCGATTCAGTACGTCGGCGGGGAGCTCAACGCGGTGCTCAAAGACTGGGACGAGGTCCAAGTTCGGTGGGCTCTCATGTACCCCGACGCCTATGAGGTCGGCCTGCCCAATCAGGGTGTCCAGATCCTCTACGAAGTGCTGAACGAGCGCGACTGGATCCTCGCCGAGCGCACCTACGCTGTCTTCCCGGACATGGAGTCGGTGATGCGCGATCACGGCATCCCCCAGTTCACCGTCGACGCCCACCGGCCGGTCAAGGCGTTCGACGTCCTGGGCGTCAGCTTCTCGACCGAGCTTGGCTACACCAACCTCCTGACCGCGCTCGACCTGGCGGGCATCCCGCTCCACGCGACGGAGAGAACCGACGACGACCCGATCGTCTTGGCCGGTGGCCACAGCGCGTTCAACCCCGAACCCATCGCCGATTTCATCGACGCCGCCGTCCTCGGTGACGGCGAGGAAGTGGCGCTCGCGATCAGTGAGGTCATCCGCGAGCACAAGTCCGAGGGCAGCCCCGCCGGCGAGATGGGCACGGCGCGGGACGAGCTTCTCCGCCGCCTCGCGGTCTCTGGCGGCGTCTACGTGCCGAAGTTCTACGACGTCACCTATCTCCCGGACGGACGCATCCAACGCGTCGTCCCGAACCGGCCTGGTATTCCGTGGCGCATCACCAAGCACACGGTCATGGACCTCGACGCCTGGCCATACCCGAAGAACCCGCTGGTGCCGCTCGCCGAGACGGTTCACGAGCGCTACAGCGTCGAGATCTTCCGCGGCTGCACCCGGGGCTGTCGTTTCTGCCAAGCCGGGATGATCACCCGTCCGGTCCGCGAACGCAGCCTGCAGACCGTCGGCGCCATGGTCGACCGCGGCCTGCAGAAGTCCGGCCTCGACGAAGTCGGCCTGCTCAGCCTGTCCAGCGCCGATCACAGCGAGATCGGCGAGATGTCCAAGCAGCTGGCCGACCGCTACGAGGGCACCAACATCTCGCTCTCGCTGCCGAGCACGCGCGTCGACGCGTTCAACATCGACCTGGCGAACGAGTTCAGCCGCAACGGCCGCCGCTCCGGACTCACCTTCGCGCCCGAAGGCGGCAGTGAACGACTGCGCAAGGTCATCAACAAGATGGTCAGCGAGGACGATCTCCTCCGCACCGTCTCTGCCGCTTACTCGCACGGCTGGCGTCAGGTGAAGCTCTACTTCATGTGCGGTCTGCCAACAGAGACCGACGAGGACGTCCTGCAGATCGGCGAGCTCGCGAAACGCGTCATCGAGGTGGGCCGCGAGGTCTCCGGCCGCCGCGACATCCGTTGCACGGTCTCCATCGGCGGTTTCGTGCCCAAGCCGCACACACCGTTCCAGTGGGCGTCCCAGCTGGACGCCGAGACCACCGACGCACGCCTGCGCAAACTGCGCGAATCCGTCCAAGCCGACAAGCGGTACGGCCGGGCCATCGGATTCCGGTACCACGAGGGCGAGCCGGGCATCGTCGAAGGGCTTCTGTCCCGTGGCGATCGGCGGGTCGGCCGGATCATCGAGGCGGTCTGGCGCGACGGCGGACGCTTCGACGGCTGGAGCGAGCACTTCTCCTACGAACGCTGGACCGCCAAGGCCGCTGAGGCACTCGCAGACGAGCCGGTCGACCTCGACTGGTTCACGCTCCGCGAGCGCGAGTATGCAGAAGTCCTCCCGTGGGACCACCTCGATGCCGGCCTCGACCGCGACTGGCTGTGGGAAGACTGGCAGGACGCCATTGACCCGGCCGGCGCCCGCGAGGTCGATGACTGCCGGTGGACGCCCTGCTTCGA
>DATFFJ010000192.1:0-3783 GCA_035250065.1 Aeromicrobium sp.
GCCGTCATCGCCGAGAGCGGCATGGACGAGACGCTCGAGGGACTGTTCTCCGCCGACGAGAACGCGCCGGTCATCCTCAGCATCCTGCTCGCTTGGTTCATCGCCGCGGTGCTGCACTTCGCGATCGGGTCGGTCTCGGTCGGCGCGATCACGGCGGCCGGGATCATCTCGCCGGTGGTGGGCTCGCTCAATGTCGATCCCGTCGTCATCGCACTGGCGATCGCGTCGGGCGCCATGTTCGCGCTCCACGTCAACAGCAACTTCTTCTGGATGTTCACCACCTTGCTGGACCTCTCCACGAAGGGCAGCCTCAAGACGCTGACGATGGCCACCTCGCTCGGAGCCCTGGTCTCGCTACCGCTGGTCTTGGTCGCCAGCCTGGTGGCCGCAGCGACGTGACGTCGCAGCGTGATGGCGAGCGATTCGCGTCAGCAGGAGGTCAAGCTTCTTCTGGAGGTTTCGGGGAGCGCCGCGGCGCGATGACCAAGGCGGCGGCGCCCATCGTGGCTGCCAATCCGATCCCGAAGATCCATCGGTCGACGACTCCGTCGGCCGCCGTGACGTTCCGCTGGACGATGTCGGACCTCACTTCAGCCTTGTCAGCCTTGACTTGGGCCTGTGAAACCAATTCTCGAGAGCGCTCCCGACTCGCGTAACCGATGTCGCATCCCTTGGCCGGCCCGCCGTGGCTGATGAACTCGTCGCGCGTCTTGTCATCGGCGAAGTCCGCACACTCCAGCGCGTTGGCTTCCTCGGATTCAGCACGGCTCGAGTCCAGCACGGCGGGTTCGACTTGGGACTCTGCGTCCGCAAGAGCCTGACCGGCAAGCGCCCAGCCGATCACCAGTCCGGCTGTGATGAAAAGGACGAGCCCCAGGAGCAGCCACCAGCGGACGGTGATCGGGTCACGGTTGGTCTCCACACCCGCGATCTTTCCGCATACGACGAATCAAGGCGTTCCCGGACGCCGGGCCGTCAATAAAGAACCGACGGGAACCAAGATCCCTGCGGCTCCTTGTACTCGCCGAGTGCCATGAGGTTCATCGGCTTCACCAGACGCAGGCCTTCGGCCAAGCACCAGCGGAACAAGTCGCTGCGCAGGGGCACCAGGAGTGCGATCGGCTCCTCCAGAGCTGCCGATGCCCCGAGGAGCAGTGCTTGCATGTCCTCGTCGCTCTCGGCGACGCCGTGATTCAGGGGCCAGAACGTGACGCTCGACGCGTAGGCCGTGACACGACCGTCGCGCACCGCAACGAACGGGGCCATGCCCTGGATCGCGTCACGAAGCTCGTTCGTGCGCTCGAATCCGTGGATCCGCGCGCAGAGCGCCTCGCATTGTTCGAGGTCGCCCTCGTCGAGTGGCCGTACGTCGATCCCCTCGGCGGGCGCGCTTCGCGGCTTGCCGCTCATCACGGCGACCGGCTCTTTGACGTCGAAGCCGAGCGACTCATAGAGCGAAAGCGAGCGCATGTTGAACGAGTCCTGGAGCAGCCGTATGCCAGGCGCTCCTTCGCCGCGCTCGATCACCGCCATCATCAACCGGCGTCCGATCCCGGCCTCTTGGGCCTCGGGATCGACCGTGATCGGGCCGACGCCACGGATGGGGTCGCGCTCGTCGAGGAAGTTGGAGCCGACGACTTTCCCGTCAGTTTCCGCTACCACCCCCCAGATCGAGGGATGTGGGATGAACATGCCCATCAGCTGCGCGGCTGCCTCGGGCACCGGGAAGTCCCGCGGAAAGCGGTGGTGATCGTGGAAGCCCCCGAAGGCGTCGAAGCAGATCCGCGCACACGCCTCAGCATCCGCCGACTCGACTTCTCGCAGCGTCGCTTGTGCGGCGGTGGCGGTAGAGCTGGTGTCAGTCATCGTTCCTCGTTCCTCGTTGCTCACCACGCGGCAACGTTGGTGCCAATTGGGCTTCCGAACCAAAGGGTTCGCTTCGTCCATTCACCCGGACCGAGCCGCTTCCCGGAGCAGACGATGAAGGCGAACTGCGGAGGGCCGTCCTCCGCATAAAACGGCTCGTACTGCTGATGGACGGACACCTCCACCCGCTTGGTGACGCGATAACAGAGATGCGTCTCGCTGTTGCTCAGCCTGATGACGTCACCGACGTCGACATCTCTCAGCATCGCGTTGCCGAGGGCGGTTGTGTCAAAGCTCGTGTGGGCATTGAGCAGGACGTTGCCGCGCGACGACCCGGGTGGGAGCCCGCGCGGCGGTCTGTCCCAGGCCACCGCGTCGCCGGCGGTGACGGGCGCAACGCCGGGGACGTCGTTGGCATCGCGGGCCAACGCGAGGATGGGCAACTCGGTCCGCACGTCTTGGATGTCGATGGACGTGGGAGTGAACGGCTCCGTGGCTCCGTTCTTGCACGCGTCTGGGATCGGCCCCGGGATCGGGATCGGGATCCGCGCCGCGTCGACCTTGGCAGCGCGAATCGAGATGGGCTCGTCCGATGAACTGGCGACGCCGAACGCACCTGAAGCAGTCACGATCATGAGCGCGAGGCTCGAGACCACAAGCCATGATCGGCTCACGAGCCAAGCCCGGAATGTGAGTCGCGATCGCCGCCTTTTCACCCATCCAGCGTAATCCGAAATCCACAGATGCGTACGCCCTCGCCCGCGGCTGATTTGCCCGGGCGGAAAGCGGCATGAGTCCTGAACAATCGTGGTTCCAATGGGGGTTGCGGACTCCACGCGCGAGGTTCAGTATGAAATCAGGTCAGCTCGGGCTCGGCCTATCGGGGGAAGCCCAACCGTTGCGATTGGAGCCCCCGTGCGACGCCGCTCGATCCGCCCGACACCTGCTGGAGGCCTTCCGAGCCCAGCTGCATCGACATCGATGTCGACGCCGGCTCGCTCGTTGAACGATCGGCGGTTCGGCCATTCGCCAAGGCCTGCCCTCGGGCGGCCCCTGCTTCCGTGGAAGGAGAGACGCCACTGAACTCCCAAAAGGCGCCTGCCGCGCAGCCGTGAGCAGCGTCAACCTCTTCTACCAATCACTAACGAGGGAGCAAATATGTCCTACCGAATGAGGTCACTCTTGACGGCCTTCGTCCTCATCTTCGCCACGCTGGTTGCGGTGGGCACCGTCATCGCTGGTGACATTGCCTACGCCCGCAACGACGACAGCAACCCTGGCAATAGCGAAGGACCGGGGCAAGATCACGACAGCGGAAATCATCACGATTCCGATTCTGATGACCACGATGACAACGGTCACGGAAACGACGGCGACGACGGCGACGACCCCGGAGATCCCGGTGACCCCGGTGACCGCGACGACGGCGACGACGATGACGACGACGATGACGATGACGATGACGATGACGATGACGATGATGACGACGACGACGGCGGCACGCGGCGGTCGTGGCCTTCGACAGGGGCCTGAGCAGTAGGCCAACTGTCGCGAATCGCGCGCTCTGACCCGGTTGCGGGTTCGAGGTTGTTGACGTTCAAGTCACCGACACCCGAGCCCGCACCGGTTCAGACCGCCTTGGGAGACACCGCCGTTCCCTGGGAGCGACACCTGAAGGCGGGCGCGCGGTAGGTCAGGTTCGCATCTGATAGCGGGAGGCCGGGAGGCCCGTCAGGTCTCTGGCCTGCCGGGCCTGCCGTGATGTGGGCCCGTGGGACTCGAACCCGTTCCAAGGGTTTTTAGCGCGTCTAGTTCTGCCTGGTTGTGGTCCGGCTCAGGTGCCGTCGTTGAGGATCCGCACCTCGCGTTGGGGGAAGGGCATAAAGACGTCGTTCTCCCGCAAGCTCTCGAAGATCA
>DATFFJ010000193.1:0-2123 GCA_035250065.1 Aeromicrobium sp.
GGTCGCCATCGGTATCCTTGCGACCGCCCGAACGGACCGCGAGCCGAGGTAGCTCAGTTGGTAGAGCACCGCCCTGAAGAGGCGGGTGTCGTCAGTTCGAATCTGACCCTCGGCACCATCGACGCGGTATCATTCGGACGACAAGCGGGCGGAAGTGGCTCAGTTGGTAGAGCATCACCTTGCCAAGGTGAGGGTCGCGGGTTCGAGTCCCGTCTTCCGCTCCATTTTCATGTCCGGCTGGTGCGGTCCGCGGCCGACCTGCTAGCGTGACGGCACGAGCGGTGCCCCGTCGTCTAGTGGTAGGACAGCGGACTTTGGATCCGTGAACCGAGGTTCGAATCCTCGCGGGGCAGCCAGCTGACAAGTCGGTGGCGACGTGCCCGAGTGGTCAGGGAGCGGTCTGCAAAACCGCGTACACGGGTTCGATTCCCGTCGTCGCCTCCACATCCCGAGCGTGAATCGGGCCTTCAACTCATGGATTGAGATCTGCGGCCATGGCGGGTGCCATCTGCCCGGTGAACGCCAGCGGCGCGTATATCACTGCGGCCATGAGCACCACTCCGGCGCCTCATAGCTCATGCGCTGGCATCCCGGCTCGCGCCGCGTGGTACACGACCGCGACGAGTGGCCATGCGACGACGATCACGACGGCAACCGGCCACCACGGCGGAATGTCGACGGTCGTCACGCGACGAGCGTACATCGGACCAGGAGCGCGCCGAGCCAAAAGGCAGAGGGTCGGACACCTTGACGGTCCCGGCCCTCCGATGGTGGATGCGTGCAGCTCAGGTGCCGGGCGCTGGCACGTCCGGTGCATTTGACACCCCGACAAGGGGGAATGAATGAGCCGGCGGACCGGCTACGGGGGGAACGTAGCTGAACCGCCGGCTCGCTTGTACTCTACGCCCGCAGCGTCTGTTACCCCGCCAAGGGGAACGCCGCGAGGACTGCCTCTTCGAGACACAGGCCGACTATGAAGGGATGCGCGGCGGTCTCTTCTGCCTGAACGAGCAGGGAGAAGTGGCCTTCTTCGAATAGCCGGTTTCCGCGTGCCCCACCCGTCCGTCCGCTGGATTCGGTGCCTTGGGGAAAGCGGCGGCTTCCGTAGGCTCACCGTCGTCGCCTGCCAAACCAGGCCAGGGCGGCTCTGACGGCAACGATGATTGCCGCGAGGGCCGCGGCGGTGAGCCAGACCATCGGATCGGGCACGGGACACCTGCCAGCTCGAGATCTGCCATCCACGGTAGCGCGCCACGCGGGTAGCGGCGGCTTCCGTATGCCCGACGACAGCGTCAGTCGCCGGCGTTCGCCAAGGTTGCCCGGCCGGCCGGCCGATACGTCTGAACCATCACGCCGGTCGACGTCGGGCGTGAGTCGACGAGCTCGAGGTTGTGCGTCTGGCCACGCTCCGGGAAGAGGCGCAGCCCGTCGCCCACGATGACCGGGTAGATGCGCAGGTTGAGCTCGTCGACGAGGTCCCGATCGAGCAGCCAGCGCAGCAGCTCACCGCTGCCGTGGACCTGGAGCTCACGGCCGGGCGCCGCCTTGAGCTCGCGGATCGTCGCCTCGACGTCGCCGCTGATGACATGCGTGTTCTGCCACGTCGGATCCTTCAAGGTGGTGGAGGGCACGTATTTCGGCAGGGAATTGATGGCCTTGCCGAACGGATTGTCATCGTGCTGCGGCCAGTACGGCTCCCAGATCTCCCACGTCTTCCGGCCCAGCAGGAGCGCATCGGCGCGGTCGAACATCGAGGTCAGGATCGGCCCCATGTCCGCATCGGCATACGCCGCAGTCCAGCCGCCGCGATCGAAGCCGCCACGCCGGTCCTCGTCGGGGCCGCCAGGGCCCTGGTAGACGCCGTCGACGGTGAGCATCATCGATGCAGTCAGCTTCATTGCCATGGCTCCTTCGGTATGCGCTCGACGAGGGTAAGACGAGCCGGCGGCCCCAGGCTCATCGGCGGCGCGGTGGTACCCTCCCGACGCTCAGGGAGCGTGCCGGAGTGGCGGAACGGCAGACGCAGCCGGCTTAAACCCGGCGGCCGCAAGGCGTGGGGGTTCGAATCCCTCCTCCGGCACCACCTACCCGGTTGGCGGCACGACGTCGCCGGGCGGCTTCAT
>DATFFJ010000194.1:0-4271 GCA_035250065.1 Aeromicrobium sp.
AGAACGGAATGCTCGTCACCTCTGAATCCAGTGCCCAGGCTGCGGGGATGGCCCACGCGCCGTCCGACGAGACGGCTGGCTGGCCGGACGATCCGGACAGCGACGTGACGGGGATGGTCACGGCGATGTCGATGTTGACCGAGGCCGGCGCATGCTCGGCTGACAGCAGCCATTCGCTGAACAGGTCGGCCCGACGCTGGGTTTTGGTGCGATCGTCGTCGGGATCGCCAGCCAGCGCCGCGGCTGCCGCATCCAGCCGACGGTCGACGGCTGCGGCGACAAAGGAAGGGACGTAGGCGTTGATCCAGGCCATCCCGTCCTCGACATGCGTGACCTCCACCCGGCGCTGACGCCGCTCTTCATCAGCGCGGGCATTGAACCGCTCGGCCTCGACCCGCGCCACGAACCGCTTCAACCAGGCGCGCAATTCCGCGACCGTGTGGCGCTCGGCGTAGTCGACGACCAGCCGGTCCAGTCGCGCCCAGGACGAGGGCTCCTGCAGCTTGTCGACCGCCCACGAGACCTCCCGGACACGGACCCCATCGAGCCGCCCGGCCTCAAACGCCTCCCACACCGAGGGCGTGGAGGCGATCACCCGCTCGGCAGCCATGACCCGGCTGGCCACCTGACCCTCGGACAGCCCCAGGCGCCGGCCCAACGTCAGCCCAACCCCAGACCGCATGACCAACCGTCGCAACGGCTCCGGCTCGGCGTCGATGTGCCCATGAAGCTCCCGAGCGGCATCCACCAATGCCTGCCACTCGGCCCATTCGGCTCGCGCTCGGGCTGTGCGGGAGGAGGCCAACCGAGCCTGCGACTCCTCGCTCAACTCAAGCGTGATCCCGTCCATGCAACGAACCTAGACGCCACCACCGACAGTCTGTTTCGGCGATTTCCGACAGCCTGCGCTCGTGACACGTGGACCCATATGCCGCCACCATAGGGGCGACGTAATCGGAAGGCGTGAGCATGGCTGAGCAGAAGATCGTCCCGTGCATCTGGTGCGGCGGCAACGCCGAGGAACTGGTTGCCTTCTACCTGTCGGTGTTCCCGAACAGCGACCGGCGCGCTCTGACCTACTACCCCACTGACGGCCTGCCGGACTTCCAACGGTCGATGGCCGGCGAGATCCTCACCATTGACTTCGCCATCGGCGGCACGCGAATCACCGCGCTGAACGGTGGACCCGAGTTCAAGCCGACGCCGATGCTGTCGTTCATCGTCAACTACGACCCGTCCCGCGACGATGCGGCCGAGGCGCAGCTGGACAAAGCATGGAAGAAACTCGCCAAGGGCGGAAACGTGCTTATGGAGCTGGGTGAATATCCGTTCAGCAAGCGGTACGGCTGGGTGCAGGACAAGTTCGGCGTCGCGTGGCAGCTGATGTTGACCGACCCCGCCGGCGAACGGCGGCCGTTCCTCGTCCCATCCTTCATGTTCGCCAACGACAATGTGAACCGCGCCGAAGAGGCCCTCAGGTACTACATGTCGACCTTCCCGTACTCCAAGATGGGCACCCTCGTCCGCTACGAAGAGGATCAGGATCAGGTCGCCAAGGGCTCGATCATGTTCGGCGAGTTCGCCGTCGGCGACCAGTGGTTCGCCGTCATGGACTCCCCCACCCGCCACGAGTTCGACTTCAACGAAGGTGTCTCACTTCAGGTTGAGTGCACCGACCAAGGTGAGATCGACATGATCTGGGGCCGACTCTCAGCGGTCCCGGAAGCCGAGCAGTGCGGCTGGTGCAAAGACCAGTTCGGCGTCAGCTGGCAGGTCGTGCCGGTTCACCTCGAACGGCTGCTCACGCCGCAGAACTTCAGGAACATGCTGGCCATGAAGAAGATCGTCATCGCCGAGTTCGTCTCCTAGGGCGGTCAGCCCTCGAACTCGACGTGATGCCGAAGCTGCTGCAGGCCGGCGTCGATGTGCCGCACCATGATCCCACGGGCCAGCGTCTCGGCGACCCGCCCCAGAACCAAGCCGGCCAGCTGCAGGCTCATCGCGATCGTCACCTGCGTGTCCGCACCATGCTCGTGGACGGTCAGCTCCAACTGATGACGCGTGCCGCGGATCGCGTGCCAGGCGAGCTGCCGTGGCCCGGGACGTTCGACGACAACCCGGCCGCCCACGTGGACGCTGCCGATGTCGAGGAACACATCCCATTCACCGAGGCCCTCGGCGTCCGTGGTGAGTTCCTGGAATCGGCCAAGGCCGCCAATGACCGGCAGGACGACCCGTGGATCGGTGACGATGGCCGCGACCTCATCCGCCGGACGCCGCACGATGATGCTGCGCTGGACGGTCGTCCCCATCAGCCGAGCACCGGCATGGTCTGCTTGGCCGCCAGCTTGGACAACGCGACCTGCATGACGCTGACGACGAAGTCGTAGGCCTTGTCCCAGTCGGGCTCGTCGCCGAACAGATCGTGCAGGTCGATGGGCGGCAGGACCTGGATGCGGATCTTCGCTGGGAACGGAATGTTCGGAAGCCCACCCGGCAGGAAGCCCCAGGGCAGGCTGAAGGTGATGGGCAGAGACTTGACCCGCAGGAGACGGTCGAAGCCAAGCGTCTTCGCCAGCGCGCGACCGTCGTTGAAGATGAAGAGCGTCTCCTGTCCGCCGGTGGCCACGACCGGGACGATCTTCACCCGGTTGGCGTGGGCCAGCTTGAGGAAGCCCTTGCGGCCGTCGAACATGATCGTGTGCCGGTCGCGAGTGGCCCGCAGGGCTTCGACGTCGCCGCCCGGGTAGACCAGAACGTTCACGCCCTCGGCCAACAACTCGGAGGCTTTGCCCGGGCCCGCCGTGACGATGCCGAACTTTCGGGCGAAGTCACCGATGATCGGCGACTTCGTGATGATCTCGTGCGCCAAGCCGATCAGCGGACGGCCCTCGACGGTGAAGTAGGTGTGGTACGCCAGATTGAAGACGAACGAGTCGGGGATGCTTGCCCCGCCACTGTGGTTGCCGACAAAGAGCACCGGCTCGTCCGGAACGTTCTCGAAACCCTCGACCTCGGCTCGGAAGTACAGCTGCGCGGCCAGCCAGACCCGGGGAAGCATCCGTCGGATGAACTCCGGGTCACGCCCCTCAAGCCCGTCCGGGGTCCGCTGTCCAAGAAAAGACGGGAGTTTCACGAGAGCCATCGGAGAAGACTACGCGGCCCGCGCCGCCTGGATTGCGGCGTCCTGCCGCATGATGTCGACGGCCTGCAGCCGGCGCGCGCGGTCGGCCAGGTCGAAAGACCCCTCCGGCGACGCGATGTGGTCGATGAAGCTCACTTGGATGACTCCACCTGACTTCAGGTGCGCCTTCATGTCGTCATCGGCGAACTGCCACCCCGGTCGCCGCTCAGACGACAGCGCTTCCAGGTTCGCCGTCCCGGTGATCGTGACCTCGAACAGCCCCGGATACGGGCCGATGAACTCGAGTCGTCGCAGGCCGGGGGCGGCTGGCAGGCGGGGCAAGCGAAGGTTGCCGAAATCGTCGAGCACCACCTCCCCCGCCGACTGCCACGCCGCGTCGCCGATTCCGTACCGCCGCATGGCTACCCGACGCTCGGCGTCGGCCTTGCGCAGGTCGATGGCGCGGCCGCCGTACCGGGCGATCAGGCAGACCGGAGTGAACAGGAAGAAGATCCCTGCTTGGGCTGCGAATGCGACAAACTCGCCCATGGGTCCACGGTAGGACTCACGGGCTGGATTGACTACGCCTCGTGCGCGGGTGCCTTTCCGAGGGCAAGTCCGACCGCGGCCATCCCTGCGCCCAAGGCCAAGTGGAGCCAGTTGTCGGCGTCGTTGAGCGGGACGAAGTTCAGGTCGGTGGCTGGGCCGATGGCCGTTCCGTACAGCCAGGTCACGAGGTAGATCAGGCCGCCGCCGACGAGATACGTCTTGGCGGCACTCTTGGCCATCACGAGGCCGGCCACGCCGAACACCAGATGGATGATGTTGTGCAGGACGGAAACCTGGAAGAGACCGAGCAGCATCGCTGGGGACTCATGTCCGTAGAGCGCGATGTCACTCGCGTTCGTGGTGATGCCCGGGATGAAGCCGGCGACGCCGGCGACAAGGAACGTAAGCCCCACGAGAGTGGCGGCCAGCTGGATCGGTGTGCGATTCATGATCGACTCCTCTCAGGTGATCCATTCTCAGTGTGGACCTGAGAGTGGCCGAATCGTGGGACGCGACGCGCTACCGCGTCAGGACGGTCGGCGTCCACGCGGGCCAGTCGGCCTGGCCCACGAGCCGCCCACGCTGGTAGGTCGCCACG
>DATFFJ010000195.1:0-20383 GCA_035250065.1 Aeromicrobium sp.
GATGCGTCTCGTTCAGGTAGAAGTCGATGGCCACCTGGAGATCGAGCATGCCGAGTGCCCGCTCGAAGCGCTCGGCTCCCGGCACGGACAACACCGGATTGCCGGCTGACACGATCAGTGCGCGCAGCTGCCCCGGCCCTGGTGTCTCGATCTCCTCGGCCATCAGCGGCGCCGGCAGCTGGCCGATCACCTCAGGCATGTCACTCACTCGTGAGCGATAGGTGTCGTAGGTCGCCGAGTTGCCGAGCTTGGCGAGCGTGGCGAGGTCGACCGGACCGCTACCGAAGACCAGCCCACCAGGTCGGTCGAGGTTGCCCGTGACCAGGTTCAGGGCGTCGATCAGGACGTTCACGAGCGTGGCGTGCCGACCCAGGCACGCGCCGGTGCGGCCGTGCACCGTCGCCGTGGGAGCACCCGCCAACGCCCGCGCCAATTCGCGCACGTCGCCGGCCGGCACGCCGGTGCGCATCTCGACGGATTCGGGTGCGTAGTCGGCTGCAGCGCTGCGAAGCACGTCGATCCCGCGCGACTGCTCGGCGATCGCTGCTTCGTCGGCCAAGCCCTCGTCGAAAATGACGTTCAGCATCGCCAGCAGGAGCCAGGCGTCGCCATCGGGTCGCACCGCCACGTGCTCATACGCGCGGGCGGTCTCGGTCCGTCGCGGGTCGACGACAACAACCCGGCCGCCGCGCTGGACCACGGCGGTGAGCTTCTCCTTGAGGTTCCCGGCGCTGATCAGGCTGCCACGTGAAACGAGCGGGTTCGTGCCGACGAGCATCAGGAAGTCCGTGCGCCCGATGTCGGGGACCGGAACGACGACCGGGTTGCCGTAGAGCAAGGCCGAAGCGACGAAGCGGCTGGAGGTGTCCTGGGTGTTCGGCGTGTAGAGATGCCGCGACCCAATGGCACGCAGGAACCCGCCGACCCAGATCGCGTGCGAGTGGCTGAACGCGCTCGGGTTGCCGGCGTACCAGCCGATGGATGCCCCGCCGTACTCGTCCCGCACGGCCCGGAGCCGCGCCCCGATCTCGGAGAGCGCCGTGTCCCAGGAGACCGGCTCGAACGTCCCGTCGGCGCCCCGGCGAAGCGGTGTGGTCACCCGGTCGGGGTCATTTTGAATGTGGACGAACTCCAGACCCTTGGGGCACGAGAACCCCTGGGTGATCGGGTGTTCCGCGTCGGGCCGCAGACCGGTGAGCACACCGTCGTCGACCGATGCCACCATGCCGCAGGTGGGCTCGCAGATGCGACAGAAGGTGATCTTGTGCTCGACGGCCATGTGGCGAAGTTAGGCCCGGTGGAGAAAGGGAGTCAACCGAGGGCTCATTGCGCGTCGCGCACGTCTTGTGCGGTCTGTTCGACAGCCGCCTGCTCAGTTCGGTCGCGCTCGTACGACTTCTTGTGTGACGTGCGGATGTGCGCGAGGAGTTCGTCAGCGTCGTCGGTGATACATAACAGGTCGAGGTCGACGGCGTTGATCTTGCCTTCGGCCAGTGCGCTGGAGCGGAGCCAGTCCAGCAGCCCCCGCCAGTAGGCGGTACCGACCAGAACGACGGGGAAGCGGGTGACCTTCTGGGTCTGGACGAGTGTCAGCGCCTCGAACGTCTCATCCAGCGTGCCGAAGCCACCGGGAAGGATCACGAAGGCCTGGGCATACTTCACGAACATCGTCTTGCGGGCGAAGAAGTAGCGGAAGTTGAAACCGATGTTCACCCAGTCGTTGAGCTTCTGTTCGAACGGCAACTCGATGCCCAGACCGACGCTGATCCCGCCGGCTTCGAAAGCACCGCGGTTGGCTGCCTCCATCGAGCCCGGTCCACCACCCGTGATCACGGCGTACCCCGCCCGCGCCAGCGCGGCGCCGATCTCACGCGCCATGGCGTACTCGGGATGATCGGGCGGCGTGCGCGCGGAGCCGAACAAGGACACCGCCCGGGGCAGCTCGGACAGGAGTCCGAAGCCCTCGATGAACTCGCTCTGGATGCGCATCACGCGCCAGGGGTCGGTGTGCACCCAGTCGGCCGACCCGCGCTCGTCGAGCAGGTGCTGGTCCATCGTCCCGGGCTTGACCTGGCGGCCGCGCAGGACCGCGGGCCCCTGCTGGTGTTCCCCTCGGTGCGGATCTTCGCTGCGCGTCGTCATGGGATCGACAATAGGCCGCCGTCGTGCCGTGAAAGACTCTGCCGTGTGACAGCGAAGGTGCTCGACGGCAAGGCAGCAGCGGCCGCGATCAAGGCCGAGTTGAAGATCCGGGTGGCGGCACTTCGCGACCGCGGCATCGTGCCCGGTCTTGGGACTCTGCTGGTTGGTGACGACCCAGGCAGTCGCTGGTACGTCAATGCCAAGCACAAGGACTGCGCCGAAGTCGGCATCGAGTCGATTCGCCACGAGCTGCCGGCCACGGCGACCCAGGCAGAGATCGAAGCCGCGGTCGATGAGCTCAACGCAGATCCGGCCTGCACCCTCTACATCGTCCAGCTCCCGTTGCCCAAGGGAATCGACGAGAACGCCGTCATCGGCCGGATCGACCCGACGAAAGACGCCGACGGCCTGCACCCGACCAACTTGGGCTGGCTCGTCCTGGGCAAGGATGCTCCGCTGCCGTGCACGCCGCGCGGCATCGTCGAACTGCTCCGCCGCAACGACGTCCCGATCGCCGGCCAGCACGTCGTGGTCGTCGGCCGGGGCATCACCGTCGGGCGACCGATGGGCCTGCTGCTCACGCGTCGCTCGGAGAACGCCACCGTCACGCTCTGCCACACCGGCACCCGCGATCTCGCCGCCGAGGTGCGCCGCGCCGACATTGTCATCGCGGCCGCCGGCGTACCGGCGATCATCACCGCGGACATGGTCAAGCCGGGCGCGGCCCTGCTCGACGTAGGAGTCAGCCGCGATGACGCCGGCGCCATCGTCGGTGACCTGGCACCTGACGTGTGGGACGTGGCCGGATGGGTCGCGCCAAACCCCGGGGGCGTGGGCCCGATGACACGCGCCATGTTGCTGTCGAACGTCGTCGACTTCTCCGAGTCGGCCCTCGCGGCGCCGACCGCAGCCGGGGACAGAGCGGGATGAAGCTTCCCCGGAGCCGCGGTTCGCAGTTCTACCTGCTGACGCTGCTGGGCGTCTTCCTCGGGCTGGCTCTGGTCGCGTTCGGCGCCTGGCGGCTGGGGCTCTACGTGGTTGGCGCGACCTTCGTCGCCAACGCGCTGGGGCGATTGGTCGTCCCGGAGGCGCACAAGGGGATGCTGAACGTTCGCGGTCGCGGGTTCGACGTGTTCTGGACGACGACCCTCGGCGTCAGCCTGCTGATCCTTGCCGCCGTTGTTCCGGGGGGCTAGTTCGTCCAGCAGCGCTCTCCTAGCGATCCGGCTTTGCCGGTCGCGCGCTTATGGATCAGCTTGCTTGGGCTGGCGCCGGACGGGCGAAGCCCGGCCGCCGGCGCCAAATTCAACTCAGATGAGGCCGAGCTCGGTAACGGCGTCGCGCTCCTCGGCCAGCTCGGCGACCGAGGCGTCGATCTTGCCCCGGCTGAACTCGTCGATCTCCAAGCCCTGCACGATCTCCCAGTCGCCGTTCGACGTCGTGACCGGGAAGGACGAGATGAGGCCCTCGGGAACGCCGTAGGAGCCGTCGGATGCGACGGCCATCGAAACCCAGTCGCCGTCCGGCGAGCCAAGCAACCAGTCGCGCGCTGCATCAATCGTGGCCGAGGCGGCGGAAGCGGCCGACGACGCGCCACGCGCTTCGATGATGGCCGCGCCACGCTGCGCGACGGTCGGGATGAAGGTGTTGGCGATCCAGTCTTGGTCGTTGACGACCTCGGCGGCGTTCTGGCCGGCGATTTCGGCATGGAAGATGTCCGGGTACTGGGTGGCGGAGTGGTTGCCCCAGATCGTCATCTTGGTGATGTCGGCGACCGCCGAGCCGGTCTTCGCGGCGAGCTGCGCCTTGGCGCGGTTGTGATCGAGCCGCGTGAGGGCGGTGAACCGCTCCCGCGGGATGTCGGGCGCATTGCTCATGGCGATGAGAGCGTTGGTGTTGGCCGGGTTGCCCGTGACACCAATGCGAATGTCGTCGGCTGCGACGGCGTTGAGCGCCTTGCCCTGCGCGGTGAAGATCGCGCCGTTGGCCTCGAGAAGGTCACCCCGCTCCATGCCCTTCGTGCGCGGGCGGGCGCCGACCAGGAGCGCGAGGTTCGCGCCGTCGAAGATGGTGTTGGCGTCGTCGCCGATCTCGACCGAGTCAAGGGTGGTGAACGCGCAGTCGTCGAGTTCCATCACGACGCCCTCGAGTGCCTTGAGCGCCGGCGTGATTTCGAGCAGGCGCAGCTGCACGGGCGTGTCCGGGCCAAGCAGCGCCCCACTCGCGATGCGGAAAAGCAGGCTGTAGCCGATCTGTCCGGCGGCGCCGGTGACGGCGACCTTGACGGGCGTGGTGCTCACGAGAACTCCTTCGAATGCGAAACCTGCCCCGAACGTATCTCAGCCCACGGGACGTGATGAGACGTGCCCCGTGGACTGAGAATTCAAGGCCTACTCGTCGTCGGGATTCAGGGCCCGGAAGGCCACAGCGGCGAGAGCACCGCCGACCACCTGCGCGACCACGTAGGCCCACAGGTTGCCCCACGCCGACAGCTTCGCGAGCGTGACGCCGAGTGCGACGGCCGGGTTGAAGGCCGCGCCGCTGATGGATCCGACGAGCAGGATCCCGGCAAGCACGGTGCCGCCGATCGCGAGGCCGTAGAAGGAGTTGTCGGGGTGATCCTTCGAGGTGGCCACATTGAGGACGACGAACGCCAGAAAGAACGTGAAGAGCGCCTCGACGACGAGTGCGGCGATCAGGGTTCGGCCCGACCATGCGATTGCGGGCGGCGTGGGAGAGCGGAATACCCATGCGGCGAGCAGTGACGCAAGCGAAGCCCCGACCAGTTGGGCGCCGATGTAGGCCGGCAGCTCGGCGCCGGGCAGCCGGCCGCGGATGAATGCGGCGATGGACACGGCGGGGTTGTAGTGGGCGCCGGAGATGTGCCCACCGGCGTACACCGCAACAGCGAGCATGCCGCCGATGGCGAATGCCGCGAGAGGTGTGGCCTGCGCGACGGCGCCGACGACGGCGAACACCAAGAAGAAGGTGCCGATGGCTTCGGTGATGACCTTGTTCACTGATCCTCCTGGAAAGTGGTCTGGGATATTCCTACCGCACCGCGCTGTCCCATCAGGTGGCGCTGTCGATTGCGGTGCCTACCGTTCGTGGTGAGGTTGAGGGCCCGGAGCGGCCGGCCCGATCACCGGAGGCAACGACATGAAACTCACCGTGCAGACCTTCCTCACCCTCGACGGCGTCATGCAGGCGCCCGGGGGGCCGGAGGAGGATCCCAGCGACAATTTTGGCCACGGCGGATGGCAGGCTCCGTTCGATGACGCGGAGGTCGGCGAGTTCGTCACCGACCTCAACAGCCACGCGAGCGCGTTCCTGCTTGGTCGGCGGACGTTCGACATCTTCCGCGGCTATTGGCCGGACCAGACCGACCCCGACAACGTCATCGCGACGACGATCAACTCGCTGCCGAAGCACGTCGTGTCGGCCACCCTCGCCGAATCCGACGCCACGTGGCGCGGCGAGTACCCCGACAGCGCGCACCTGGTGACCGGCGACGTCGTCGCCGGAGTCCAGGCGCTGAAGGATCAGCCGGGCGATGAGCTGCAGGTCTGGGGAAGTGGAAACCTGCTCAAGACGTTGCTGCAGCACGACCTGGTGGATCGCTTCCGGCTCATGACGTATCCAATTGTGCTCGGCTCTGGCCGGCGCCTGTTCAACGACGGTCTCCTCCCCGCGACGTTGCGACCGGTCGAGGTGACCGTCAGCGAGCTCGGCGTGGTCATCGGTACGTACGAGCCGGTCGGGCCCGTCCGCTACGGCTCCTTCTAGTCTGTGCCCAAGCCCGGGAGCGGCATGGCGCGTGGCGTCGATGATCGCGTCGCTACGCGACGCTCAACCCGCCCCCTGCGCCCTCCGGGCGCGGGAGGTACCCCCAGCTCGCTCGGACAGACCACGCGCGAAGCGCGTGTCTGCCCCTCGCTCGCTGCGGGTAGCCTCGTCCCGTGGCCCACACGATCATCTACACGCACACCGACGAAGCCCCGCTGCTGGCGACGTACTCCTTCCTCCCCATCGTCCAGGCGTTCGCCGGCAAGGCCGGTGTCGAGGTTGAGACCCGTGACATCTCCCTGGCCGGCCGGATCCTGGCTCAGTTCGGCATCGTCGACGACGCGCTGAGCGAGCTCGGCGCCCTGGCGAAGACGCCCGACGCGAACATCATCAAGCTGCCGAACATCTCGGCGTCGATCCCTCAGCTCAAGGCGGCCATCAAGGAGCTCCAGGAGGAGGGTTTCGACATTCCGGACTACCCGGAGAACCCGGGTACGGCCGAGGAGAAGGAGGTCCGGGCGAAGTACGACAAGGTGAAGGGGTCGGCGGTCAATCCGGTCCTGCGCGAGGGCAACTCCGACCGCCGTGCGCCGGCGTCGGTCAAGAGCTACGCCAAGAAGCACCCGCACACGAACAAGCCGTTCGCCGAGGGGTCGAAGACGAATGTCGCCACCATGGGCGAGCACGACTTCAGATCGAACGAGAAGTCCGTCGTCCTGGCCGCCGACGACACGCTCCGGGTCGAGCTCCTCACCACCGCGGGCGACACGATCGTCCTGAAGGACTCGCTGCCGGTGCTCGCCGGCGAGGTCGTCGACGCCACGATCATGCAGGTGGCGCATCTCGACGCCTTCCTCGCGAATGCGATCGCCAAGGCCAAGGCCGACGACGTGCTGTTCTCCGTACACCTCAAGGCCACGATGATGAAGGTCAGCGACCCGATCATCTTCGGTCACGTCGTCAAGCAGTACTTCGAGGACGTGTTCGACCGCTACGGTGCTGACCTTGCTGCCGCGGGCCTGAGCGCCAACGACGGGCTGGGCAGCATCCTTGCTGGCCTGGACAAGCTTCCGAATGGTGCCGAGATCAAGACTGCGTTCGAGGAGGGCCTGGCGAACGGGCCACGGTTGTCCTACGTCAACTCCGACCGCGGCATCACCAACCTGCACGTGCCGAGCGACGTGATCGTCGACGCGTCGATGCCGGCGCTGATTCGCAACGGTGGCCGCCTGTGGGGCGCCGACGGGGGTGAGGACGACACGCTCGCCGTCATCCCGGACTCGTCGTACGCCGGCGTCTACCAAGCCGTCTTCGACGACGTCAAGGAGAACGGACCGCTCGACCCGGCCGCCATCGGCTCGGTTCCGAACGTCGGCCTGATGGCACAGGCGGCCGAGGAGTACGGCAGCCACGACAAGACGTTCGAGATCCCGGCGAACGGCAGCGTTCGCGTTCTCAACTCCGCGGGCGAGGCATTGCTGGAGCACGACGTCGAAGTCGGTGACATCTGGCGGGGCACCCAGACCAAGGACATCCCGATCCGGGACTGGGTCAAGCTCGCCGTCACGCGTGCGCGGGCGTCCGGTGACCCGGCCGTCTTCTGGCTCGACGAGTCGCGCGCCCACGATGCCAACCTGATCGCGAAGGTTCGCGAGTACTTGCGTGAGCACGACACCGAGGGTCTTGAGATCCAGATCCTCAGCCCCGAGCTCGCCACCCGCTATTCGCTGGAACGCCTGCGGCAGGGCTTGAACACGATCTCGGTCACCGGCAATGTGCTGCGCGACTACAACACCGACCTGTTCCCGATTCTCGAAGTCGGTACGAGCGCCAAGATGCTCTCGATCGTTCCGCTGATCGCCGGCGGGGGTCTGTTCGAGACCGGCGCGGGGGGCTCGGCTCCCAAGCACGTGCAGCAGCTGGTGGAGGAGAACTACCTGCGCTGGGACAGCCTGGGGGAGTTCTTCGCGCTGGTGCCGTCTCTCGAGAAGTACGCCGAGGCGACCGGCAACGCGAAGGCGCAGGTCCTGGCCGATGCGCTCGACCGCGCCACCGGAACCTTCCTCGACGAGAACCGCTCTCCGGGCCGCAAACTCGGCACCATCGACAACCGCGGCAGCCACTTCTATCTAGCGCTGTACTGGGCCGACGAGTTGGCGACGCAGACTCAGGACGCCGAGCTGGCGGCGGCATTCGCTCCGCTGGCCGAGCAGCTGCGGGTCAACGAGCAGGCGATCGTGGACGAGCTGCTGGCGGTCCAGGGCCAGCCGGCGGACATCGGGGGTTACTACCGCCCGGACGACGACAAGGCCTCGTCCGTGATGCGTCCGTCGAAGACGCTCAACGGCGCGCTGGCCGACTTCTAGGCGCTCGCACGGATACGGAGCCCGGCCGCGACCTCGTCACTGCCGGGCACACCGTCCACCTCAGGCAGGCTTGCGTAGAGGACCTGCGGTCCCGTTGTCAGGTCGACGACGATGAGAAGCAGGTCTTCGCGGGCAAACTCCAAGGAGTCGTCATCGACGTCGAGCTGGACGTCGATTCGCCACGCCTGATTGCCGTCTGCATCGAAAAGCGCTCCGGCGGGGGGCCCGGCTGGCCGCTCCTCTGGGTAGAAGGTGCGCAGGATCTCGGCGCACAGTGCCTCGCCGATCGCCGCGGGTGACCCGGTGCGAAGACGCTCGGGCACGGTCCCGATGACCACGAGCGCGTCGTATTCGCCGCGGTGGGTGCGCCCGACGCCCCGCTCCTGCGCCACCGAGTCGCTGAATCCGGGGTAAGCGGGGCACTGGCGCCACGGGTCGGGCAGTGCCGGGAAGCCCAGATCACTGGCCCAAAGGATGCCATCGCCGTCCGGCTCAGCGGGCCGGAACGGCTCAGGTGGGGGGTCGGTCCGGTCGGGCGTGACGTGCCGCGTCCACTGCACACCGTCCCACCACCTGAACAGGCCGGGCCGTCCGTTGGGGTCCCAGTACCAGCCGGCGTGCGTGGGCTGCATGCACCCACGGTATTGGGGCTAGACCGCGCGCAACCAGACCTGCTGGTTCGGCGCCAGGCCGAGCGCGTTCGCTTCGGCTCGCGTGACGACGACGGTGACGGATTCCGGCGCCTGAGGAACGCTGACGTCCACGCGGACCTCGAAGCCGATGCGCGTGAGCCGCTCGATGACACCCGCCGTTGATCCGGGGACGTCGGAGATCGTGACATCGATGTCGTGGGGTCGGACGAGCCGGCCACCGAACTCCGTGACGGGGCCGAGAAACGACTGGACGAAGTCGTTGGCGGGACGGTCGTAGAGATCGTCCGGCGATCCGATCTGCTCAATGCGGCCTTGATTGATGACCACCAGGGAATCGGCGACCTCCAAGGCCTCCTCCTGGTCGTGCGTCACGAACACCGTGGTCACGTGCATCTCGTCATGGAGCCGGCGCAGCCACTCCCTCAGCTCCTTGCGAACCTTGGCATCAAGTGCGCCGAACGGCTCGTCCAGCAGCAGTACCGTCGGTTCGATGGCGAGCGCGCGGGCCAAAGCCATGCGCTGACGCTGCCCGCCGGAAAGCTGCGAGGGGAGCCGATCGGCGAACTGGCTCAGGTGTACCAGCTCCAGCAGCTCGGTCACCTTGGCCTTGATCTCGTCCTTCGGCCGCTTGCGGATCTCCAGGCCGAACGCGATGTTGCGCGCGACGCTGAGGTGCTTGAAGGCTGCGTAGTGCTGGAAGACGAAGCCGACATTGCGCTTCTGCACCGGCAGGCTCGTCGCGTCCGTGCCTTCGATCACCACCGAGCCGGTGTCGGTGGATTCCAGTCCGGCGATGATGCGCAGGAGCGTCGTCTTGCCGCCGCCGCTCGGGCCAAGCAGGGCCGTCAGCTGCCCGGTTGGGACGGTCAGGTCGATGTTCTCGAGCGCGACAAAGTCGCCGAACCGCTTGTTGACGTTGGTGACTTCGATACTCATGCGGGTTTCCTCAGTGGGTGGATCGGGAGCGGAGGATGGCGACGACGACGATGCAGACGACCGAAACGCTGGCCAAGACGAACGCCAAGGCATAGGCGCCTTCCTGGTTGAAGTTCAGGTACGCCTCCTCGACCGCGAGTGGTGCCGTGCGCGTCTCGCCCGAGACATTGCCGGAAACGACCTTCACCGCGCCGAACTCACCGAGCGATCGGGCGAGGGTGAGAACCACGCCGTACACCACGGCCCATCGAATGCCGGGCAGCGTGATGCGCCAGAACGTCTGCCATTCGTTCGCACCGAGACTGCGCGCTGCCTGCTCCTGCTCGGTGCCGATCTCGCGCAGGGTCGGCACGACCTCGCGAATCACCAGCGGCAGCGACACAAACGACGTCGCCAGGATGATGCCGAGCGTCGCGTAGATGATGTGGATGCCGCGAGCGTCGAGCGCCGGGCCGAACCAGCCATTGAGCGGGCCGTAGACCAAGACGAGGGCCAAGCCCACGACAATCGGTGATACCGACAGCGGGATGTCCACCAGGGCGCCCAGGATTCGCTGGCCGGGGAATGTCGTGCGCACCAGCAACAGCGAGATGGACACGCCGAAGACCGTGTTGATGACGGTGGCGGACGCGGCTGCGAGGGCGCTGAGCTTCAGGGCGGCGACGAGGTCGGGCGTGGTGAAGATCGTCTGGAGCGCATCGAGGCCGTGCTCGAACGTGTGGGTCACGACCAGCGAGACCGGCCAGGCGACCAAGAGGAACAGGTATCCGATCGCGAACGCCCGCAGGAGGTAGGTGACCGGTCCCCGCTGGTGTCGCGTGAGGGTGGACTCAGCCACGTTGGGCCACCCTTCGCTGGATCACGTCGAGGACGACGATGACGAGCAGTGCAATGACCAACAGCACGGCAGCCACGGCGGCTGCGCCCTCGGCGTTGTCGTTCTCGATCGCGCTGAGGATGCGGACCGAGGCGACTTCGGACTTGAACGGCAGGTTGCCCGAGAGCAGAACCAGCGAGCCGTACTCGCCGACGCCCCGGGCGAACGACAACGCCGCGCCGGCGAAGATCGCCGGCGCCAAACTCGGAAGCACGACCCGTCTGAAGGTCGTGAACCGCGAGGCGCCGAGGGAGGCGGCCGCCTCCTCGACGTCGAGGTCCAGTTCCTCGAGCACGGGTTGCACCATCCGCACGACGAACGGGAGTGTGACGAACAGGAACGCCAGGTAGACGGACGCCTCCGTGTTCGCGACGTTGACACCCAGCGGACTGTCGGTGCCGTAGAGCGACAGGAGCACGAGGCCCGCGACGATGGTCGGCAAAGCGAACGGGATGTCGATGACGAGTTCCAGCAGCGCCTTGCCGGGGAACCGGTCGCGCACCAAGACCCAGGCGATGGCTGTGCCGGTGAACACATTGAGCAGCGTGACGGCGGCTGCGCCGGTCAACGTCAGCCGGATTGCGTGGGCGGTCTGCTCGTTGGTGATCGTGCGGACGAAGTTGGCCCAGCCGCCTTCGGACGCGGTGATGAGCACGGCTGTGAGGGGGATGAGCACGAGCAGGCTGAACCAGATCAGCGTGACACCCAGTCCGATCCCGGATGTCCTGGTCAGCCCACTCGTGCTCGATTCCGTGCTCATTGCCTTCTGACTCCAGGGCGGATGCCCGTCATTGCACGGCCTTGCCGGATTTCTCGATCGACTTGGTGACCAGGCCGACGGGCGCGCCGTCCTTGCCGTCGCCGAAGAGCTTGTCCTTCACCCCGTTCCAGCCGCCGAAGTCCTCGTCGAGCGTGAGCAGGTGCTCGACCTTCGGGAAGGGATCCTTCGAGTCCTGGGCGCCCTTGATGTCGCTCGGCTTCAGGTCGACGTCGGCGAGCGTCTCATCGCCAATCGGGCGGAAGCCCTTGAGGGCGAACTGCTTCTGGCCCGCCTTGCTGGTGACGAACTTCAACCACGGCTCGGCCGCCGGCGTGTGCTCCTTGAGGAGCGCGCCCGGGTTCTCGATCTTGATCGTCGTCTCCGGGATCACGTAGTCGAAGCCTTGGCCGTTCTGCGCGGCGAGGATCGCCTCGTTCTCGTACGCGAGGAGGACGTCGCCGGTGCCGCCGAGGAAGCTGGTCGTGGCGTCACGGCCGCTGTTGGTCAGCGAGACGACGTTCTTGAACAGCTTGTCCGTGTACTCGATCGCCTCGGCTTCGGTGCCGCCGTTCTGGGTGATGTTGCCCCACGCGGCGAGCGCGTTCCATCTGGCTGCGCCCGAGGACGCCGGGTTCGGGGTGACGATCTTGACGCCGGGCTTGACCAGGTCATCCCAGTCCCGGATGTTCTTCGGGTTTCCCTTGCGGACACCGAAGACGACGATCGAGGTGGACACGATGCCCTTGTTCGGGCCCTTGTCCCAGTTCTCGTCGACAAGCCCAGCCTTGACCAGCCGGTCGACATCCGTGCCGACTGAGAAGTGCACGTAGTCGGCCTTCAGGCCGCCTTCGACCGCGCGGCTTTGGTCACCTGAGGCGCCGTAGGACGTCTTGAACGTGACGTTCTTGCCCTCGAGGGTCTTGTTGAACTCGGCGGCGATGGCCTTGTTGGCGGCCTCCGGCACGGCGAAGCCGACGAGGTTGATGGTTTGGTCCTTGGCGCCCGGCTCGGAACTGGTACCGCCACCACCGCAGCCGGCCAGCAGCAGCGCCGAGGTGAGGGCAAGGACTGTCGCAGGGCGCACGGCGGCGCTGAATCTCGTGTTCATGCGACGAACGTAGGCACTCGAGACAGGTCCGTCGGGCCCGTCTCATACAGCGGGATGAGACCGCGCTGCGTACTGTTCCGTGCTATGCGGGCGGCGTTTGGTGTGGCAGTTGCGAGCGTCCTCCTCGCCGGGTGCAGCGCCGCGCCCGAACCGAGTCAACCGGTCGATCCGACTCCAGCATTGCCATCCCCGACGTCACCGAGCCCGTCGGTCACACCCGATCCGGGGACCACGCCGCCCGCTTGGCTCGGCCAGCGGGCACTGCCGCGGACGGCCAACGGCTTGGGTGAGATCCGACCGACGCCGGTCGAGCTGCGCGACCGGCGCTTCACGCTGCCCGATCAGCTGGACCCACTGCCCGGTGACGGCTTCGCCAGCCGCATCGAACCGGTTCCCGATGATGTCCTCGACCGTTCCTCCTGGTCCGACGAGTGCCCGGTTGATGCCGACGACCTGCGGTGGGTGCGCCTGGCCTTCTGGGGCTTCGACGACCGGCGGCACACGGGCGAACTGCTCGTCAATGCCGACTCGGCCGGCGCGATGGTGCGGGTCTTCGGGCAGTTGTACGCGGCGCGCTTCCCGATCGAGGAGATGCGCATCACGCGCGCGGAGGAGCTGGACGCCGAGCCGACCGGCGACGGCAACAACACCGGCGTGTTCCTGTGCCGCCCCGTTCACGGGACGACGATGTGGGCTCAGCACGCCTATGGGCGCGCAGTCGACATCAATCCGTTCCAGAATCCATACATCAGGCCACCGGCCGCGAAGGGCGTGCCCGGCGACATGCTCATCCCGGAACTGGCCGCCGCATATCTCGATCGCTCACGCAACGCGCCGGGAATGATCAACCCGGGCGACACGGTCGTGCGTGCCTTCGCCGCGGTCGGCTGGGAATGGGGCGGAGATTGGCAGAAGGCCAAGGACTATATGCACTTCAGTGCCAATGGGCGCTGACGCTGGTCAGGGCCTGTCGGGCAGCCGCCACGCAGTCGAATCGATGTCGAACGGCGGCATTCCGCGACGCTGACGCAGCCAAGCCCAACCCAACGGCCCGAGGAGCAGTAGGCCGGCGCCGATGATGCCGACCCACTCCGGCGGCACGCCGAGCATCTTGAGGCCGGTGAGGGTGAGAACGATGACAATCCCGCGCCGGATGACCGACTGGGACACCCATCCAGCGAGCTTCGCGCCGAGAAAGGTGCCGGGCATCCCGCCGACGATGAGCGGGAGGAGGACCGCCCAGATGACGCCTTCGGTGATGACGTGGCCGATCGCAGCCGCCAGAACCAAAGGAACTGCCTGCACAAGGTCCGTACCGACGAGCCGCGGCGCGGCGAGCGTCGGGTAGAGCAGCAAAAGCGACACCATGATCAGCGAACCGGACCCCACGCTGGTGATCCCGACCAGCAGTCCGCCGAAGGCGCCGACGAGGATCGTCGCAATCGGGTTGATGGCCGGCTCGATCTCGCTCGCGATGTTGCCGGCGGCCACGTACCGCAGCTGGAGGTAGATGCGCAGGGCGTAACTGAATGCGGCAAGGAGCAGGGCGTAGCCGATGGCCGTGGTCAGGAACTCGGTCTTGGCTGCCTCGTCGCCGACCGATTTCACGATGAATCCACCGGCGAAGGCGAACGGGACTGAGCCGATCATCAGACAGGCGGCCAGCTTCAGGTTTGGTGAGCCCTGCCGCCAGTGCACCGCGGCTCCAACCGACTTGTTGACGCTGGCGGCCACCAGGTCGTTCGCGACAGCCGCTGCCGGGTTCACGCCGAGAAAGATCAGCGCCGGAGTCATGAGCGCCCCACCGCCCATGCCGGTCAGGCCCACGACGATTCCGACGCCGAATGCGACGACGAGGACACCCAGCGCATCGCCGGTCAGCAGCTCACTCACAGCGACGACCCTAGAGGACGCCGTCAGGCGTGCTCGACGCGAAACGGATCGGCCGGGTAGACACCGAGGATCTTGATCTCGGTGGTGAAGAACCGCAGTTCCTCGAGGGCGCGCTTGAGCCCGGGCTCGTCCGGGTGGCCGTCGACCTCAGCGAGGAACTGCGTGGCCGAGAACATGCCGCCCACCATGTAGCTCTCCAGCTTGGTCATGTTGACGCCGTTGGTGGCGAATCCGCCGAGCGCCTTGTACAACGCGCCGGGAAGGTTACGGACGTTGAAGATGAAGCTGGTCACGACCGGCCCGTTGTCAGAGGGCGCCTCGATCAGATCCCGGGACAGCACGACGAAACGGGTGGTGTTGTGTTCCTCGTCCTCGACGTTCTCGGCCAGAATCTCGAGTCCGTAGATCTCTGCGGCCAACCGTGGCGCGATCGCGGCTTGCGACGGGTCATTGGCGTCCTTGATCTCCCGTGCTGCGCCGGCGGTGTCACCGGAGATGACCGTCGTCAGGTCGTGGTCGCGAATGAACTTTCGGCACTGTCCCAGGGCGTGAACGTGGCTGTGGACGGTCCGGATTCCGTCGAGGGTGGCGCCGGGCACCGCCATCAGGTTGAACTCGATGGGCAGAAAGTGCTCCGCGATGATGTGCAGCCGCGAGGTCGGCAGGAAATGGTGGATGTCGGCAACCCGGCCGGCGATCGAGTTGTCGATCGGGATCATCGCCAGGTCAGCGTCGCCGTTCTCCACGCTCGCGAAGACGTCCTCGAATGACGCGCACGGCACGGCCTCCCAGTCTGGGTAGTGCTCCTTGCAGACCTGATGGGAGTTCGCGCCAGGCTCGCCCTGGTAGGCGATGCTCCGCCTGGTCAGTTCAGTCACGTGAGAAGTTTCCCACGCGGGCTCTCATGCCTGGGTGGACAGCCGGTAGGGGATCGTGTCCAGCTCCCGGTTCGGCCGAATGCGCTCGTCGGCCAGTTCCACCGAGCCGTCGAGGCCGACCCGGATGACGCCCCAATCCAGCTTCTGGGCGACTACGGCGAGCACGTGCGTGTCGTCTTCCCACTGCATGTCGACGATGGCCGCCTGTGACCTCGCGTTGTTCTTCAGGGTGAGCCGCGGCTTGCCGGTGGCGCGATCGAGGATCGTCAGCGAGCTGGCGCCCAAGCCCTCATAACCATGGGAGGCCGTTGCGAGTATGTGTTTGCCGTCCGGCGAGAACGTCAAGGGCATGAACGCGCACGTCTTCCACGTCTTGGCGGTGTCCGCGTCGAGCGTCTCGCGTCCCGTGTAGGTGCTGCAGGTCGTCTGATCCTCGTTGAGCGCGGTCCAGCCGACTTCTCCGGACTCGTCGACATCCTGCAGGTGTACGGCGGTGTCGCCGCCGCCGATCGCCTCCACGAATCCGTGATTCGAGGAGACGAAGGACTGCGGCTTCTCGCCACGTGCCCGGAAGTACACCGAGCAGCCGGCTCCTTCGACCGTCTCCGGCCCGTTGAAGCAGTCGTGGCCGAGCACCGCCACGGCATCCCCGGCGGTGACGCCGGACTGGTTCAGGAGGACGGCTGGCTTGTCCTCGCCCTCCTGCAGGACGGTCGGTGAGCCGTCTGGTGCGATCCAGGCGACGAGGTTGCGCTCCTGGTTGATCGCCAGAGTGCCGGTCGCCTTGCCGATGGGCGTTGTGCTGGTCGGGCCCTGCGGCGAATACGCGAAGACGTTCCCGTCGATGTCGCGCATGACGAGCAGCTGCTTGGTCTCGACAAACTGGTCGAGCTTCGCCGGCAGGACGTCCTTCGCCCTGTCGCCATCGAGCGCGGTTCCCTGGCTCCACGCGATCTTGGGCGCGCCGCCCACGGAGAGTCCGTCCAGGTCGAGAGCGCTGGGCTTGGTGGCCGATGAGCCCGGCGACGAAGTCGGTGGCGTCGGGTCAGGGCCCTGCGGTCCACAGGCGGTGAGGGCCAACAGGGCGACGAACGGAAGGGCGATGAGGCGAGCATTCACGTGCACAGGATGACACCGCGACGGCCCCAGCGCGCTGACGCTGGCAGAATGCGCCACGTGTCCGTGAAGCCGTCTGCCGCGACGCCCCCTTCGGGTCGGCCGCGGGTCCTGTCCGGCGCCCAGCCGACCGCCGATTCGTACCACCTCGGCAACTACTTCGGCGCGTTTCGGCAGTGGGTCGGCCTGCAGGACGAGTTCGATGCCTTCTACTTCATCCCGGACCTGCACGCCATCACCGTCGAGTACGACCCGGCGCTGCTGCGGGAACGGACCTATGTGGCGGCAGCGCAGCTCCTGGCGGCGGGCGTGGATCCCGCGCGGAGTGCCCTGTTCGTGCAAAGTCACGTTCCCGAGCACACCCAGCTTGCGTGGGTCCTGAGCAGCATCACCGGCTACGGCGAAGCCGGCCGCATGACGCAGTTCAAGGACAAGACCGCCAAGGGCGGTGCGGACAAGGCCAGCGTCGGCCTGTTCACTTACCCGGTTCTGATGGCCGCCGACATCCTGCTGTACCAAGCCGCCAAGGTGCCGGTCGGTGAAGATCAGCGCCAGCACGTCGAACTCACCCGCAACCTGGCCCAACGGTTCAACCACCGCTTCGGAGAGACATTCGTCGTTCCCGAGGCGTACATCCTCAAGGCGACGGCCAAGATCTACGACCTGCAGAACCCGACGGCGAAGATGAGCGGCTCGGCGACATCGCACTCCGGCGTCGTCAACCTCACCGACGACCCGAAGCGGGCCGCCAAGAAGATTCGGTCCGCGGTGACCGATTCCGGTACGGACATCCGGTTCGACCCGGCTGAGAAGCCGGGAATCTCGAACCTGCTGACCATCTACGCGGCCATGACGGACCGCGACATCGCGAGCATCGAGGCCGAGTTCGCCGGTCAGCAGTACGGACAGTTCAAGGTCGCCTTGGGTGATCTTGTGGCCGAGTTCGTCGAACGATTCGGTGCACGGACGCGCGAACTGCTCGGGGACCGGGCCGAGCTCGATCGCATCTTGGCCACCGGGGCCGAGCTGGCCCGCACGGTCGCACGCGCGACGCTCGACACCGTCTACGACCGTTCTGGTTTCGTCCCGCCGGTCCGCTGATAACGTGACTCCGGCCTCATTGAGCACTGGGCTCATGTCCGGGGCCACCCAGCGGTGAGCGAAGCGAGGGCGCATGACCACCACGGTGCCGACAGCAGAGGGACCGACGTCAGGGGGAAGGGCGGCCATCGCAGCCCGCACGCTGCGGACGGACCGATGGTGGTTCCCACCGGCGATTCAGGCCGTGGGGTTGACCGCCTGGGTGGCGTACGCGACGTTCCGCGTCTTCCAGCAGAAGGACTACTTCGTCACCGAGTACAACTACCTGACGCCGTTCTATTCGCCGTGCGTCTCGCAGGAGTGCCTGACCGGCTCGTCCCACTTCGGCCAGTTTTTGCCCGCTGACCTGCTCGTCGGCGGATTCGACGTCATGCGCCTGGTGCCCTATGCCGCGCTGAGCCTGCCGTTCCTGCTGCTCTTCCGGCTGACGTGTTACTACTACCGCAAGGCGTACTACCGGGCGTTCTGGATGTCGCCGCCTGCCTGCGCGGTCGGCGAGCCGCACGCCACCTACAGCGGCGAGACGCGGTACCCGCTGATTGTTCAGAACTTCCACCGCTACTTCTTCTACGCGGCTGTGCTCATCTCCCTGGTCAACACCTGGGACGCGATCTACGCCCATCACACGCATGCCGGCGGTTTCGGGCTCGGTCTCGGCAATCTGATCCTGTGGGCGAACGTCATCCTGCTGTGGGCGTACACGGCGTCCTGCCACTCCTGCCGCAGCATCATCGGCGGCAAGCTGAACCACTTCTCCAAGCACCCGGTTCGCTACCGCCTGTGGCAGCGCGTGTCGTTCCTCAACGGCCACCACATGTTCCTGGCATGGATCACGCTGGGGACGCTCGCCCTGACCGACTTCTACATCATGGGCCTGGCCGCCGGGTGGTACCCCGACCTGCGGTTCATCGGCTGATTCGAGAGGTATCCCCTTCGTGAGCAAGATCGAAAAGCACTCCTACGACGTCCTCGTCATCGGTGCCGGTGGCGCCGGCCTGCGCGCGGCCATCGAGGCGCGGCTGGCCGGCAAGACGGTCGCGATCATCACCAAGTCGCTCTTCGGCAAGGCGCATACCGTCATGGCCGAGGGCGGTTGCGCAGCCGCGATGGGCAACGTCAACGAGAACGACAACTGGCAGGTCCACTTCCGCGACACCATGCGCGGCGGCAAGTTCCTGAACAACTGGCGGATGGCCGAGCTGCACGCCAAGGAGGCGCCGGACCGTGTCTGGGAGCTCGAGACCTACGGCGCGCTCTTCGACCGCACGCCGGACGGCAAGATCAGCCAGCGCAACTTCGGCGGCCACACGTTCCCGCGGCTGGCGCATGTCGGTGACCGCACCGGCCTCGAGCTCATCCGCACGCTGCAGCAGAAGGTCGTCTCGCTGCAGCAGGAGGACTTTGCCGAGACCGGCGACTACGAGTCCCGCATCAAGGTGTTTGCCGAGTGCGTCGTCACCGACCTGATCAAGGACCGTTCGCTACCCCGCGAGCGGGGGGTACCCGCAGGCTCAGGGCAAGCCGCAATAGCGGGCGCGCTCGCGTACTGGCGCGAGTCCGGCGATCACATCCTGTTCGAGGCTCCCGCTGTCGTGCTTGCCACCGGCGGGGTCGGCAAGTCGTACATCGTCACCAGCAACTCATGGGAGTACACCGGCGATGGCCACGCACTAGCCATGCGCGCGGGTGCGTCCCTCATCAACATGGAGTTCCTCCAATTCCACCCGACCGGCATGGTCTGGCCCCCGTCGGTGAAGGGAATCCTTGTCACCGAGTCGGTCCGCGGCGACGGCGGCGTCCTCACCAACTCCGAGGGCAAGCGGTTCATGTTCGACTACGTGCCGGACGTGTTCAAGGCGCTCTACGCCGAGACTCCGGAAGAGGGCGACCGTTGGTACACCGACCCGGACAACAACCGGCGCCCACCGGAGCTGCTGCCGCGCGACGAGGTGGCCCGGGCCATCAACTCCGAGGTCAAGGCCGGCAGCGGTACCCCGCACGGCGGTGTTTACCTGACCGTCGCCGGACGCACCGAGGTAGGACTGACCACCGAGGCGATCCTGAAGAAGCTGCCGTCGATGCACCACCAGTTCAAGGAGCTGGCCGACGTCGACATCACGAAGGAGTCGATGGAAGTCGGTCCGACCTGCCACTACGTCATGGGTGGCATTGAGGTCGATCCCGACTCCGGCGCGGCTTCGGTGCCGGGCCTGTTCGCCGCGGGCGAGTGCTCCGGCGGCATGCACGGCTCCAACCGGCTAGGCGGTAACTCGCTGTCCGACCTCCTGGTGTTCGGCCGGCGGGCTGGTGCCGGGGCGGTCGCGTACGTGGACGGGCTCTCGACTCGTCCCACGCTGAACGAAGCCGACGTCCACGCAGCCGAGGAACGGTCCCTCGCGCCCTTCGGCCGCGGAGGGAAAGGCGAGAGCCCGTACGACCTGCACCACGAGCTGCAGGCCGTCATGAACGAGCTCGTCGGCATCATCCGGACCGAGGCCGAGGTGGCCGAGGCTGTGGCCAAGATCGCCGACATCAAGAGACGCGCCAGGAACGTCGGTGTCGTCGGCGGGCGTGCCTTCAACCCGGGCTGGCACCTCGCGCTCGACCTGCGCAACATGCTCATCGTCAGCGAGGCCATCGCCAAGGCGGCCCTGCTGCGCCAGGAGAGCCGCGGCGGCCATACCCGGGACGATCACCCCGGCATGGACCCGGAGTGGCGCAAGAAGCTTCTGGTCTGCACCGAATCGAATGGCGGCGTGAACATCGT